>JAISTD010000131.1 GCA_031272765.1 Candidatus Methanovirga australis
GCTTTAGAAAACATGTAGCTGAAGCAATAGCTAATAAATTACCTCCATTAGTCTATGATTCATTTTTCCTATCTTTAGATGTTAACATAGCTGAAGATCTTGGAGAAATATTATTACACGATGAAGAGTCCAATACAAAAAAATATTTAAAAACCTTAAAAATATCTGTTAAGCCTATTCACGGGATACAACGTTTAGAAGTATCAAGATAATTATAATAACTACAAATATTAATAAAAAAGATGTGTGGTATTTATATGTATAACCAATACAACACAATAATACATAAGTGAAGACCTATTTAAAGATAATGTAAAAGTAGAAAATGTATTTTGATAGTTAAACCTGCCGTATCCTTTTCTTTGATTGTTGAATTTCATCACATCAATTTGTGAAATCATTTATTTTGGATGGAGAAGGCTTAACATGTCCAAAATCTGGGAAAAATTGTATAGAAACTCTTATTATGAAAGACTAATCAATAAAATTTTATCCAGTAAAATTACAGAAATATATATGCTCAAATAAAGAATGTAATTATTCCCATATTACAAATATTGATCATATAGTTCCCATTTTTTATCTTATTAAATTTTAGTTGGAATATATTTTTCCCCACCGAACATAAAATCTTTTTTAATAAAGAACTTATCACCATCTAATAAGCCAATACAATCCAAAACAAATGGAATATTATTAGGATGCCAAATAACATTATAATCCACATCAAAAGGTAACTCATCAACTTTATCATGTAAGCCAAGTGCTAAAAATTCTTCTGTTACATGAAGATTGATATGATCGATCAATGACCATAGTTTATGCACTTCAGGCTCCCAGAGATGTAAGCCATTTGTGAGAGCATTAGTCCTTAAACCAAGATCTTTAGTATGTTTTAAAATATTATGAATGTTGGTTAAATCCTGAGCAAAAGGTTCTCCTCCTACGATTGTTGTGCTATCAATATGGTCTTTATGATTATCAATATCACTTAAATGAAACGGAGTACAGCCACCACTTCCAGATAATAATAAGCGATTACAACATGTTACACATCCAAGAGAACAATAATTAAAGAATATAGCTAAGCTAATATATGGAGGGTCGTCTATACATGATGTGTGCCACATATAAACATTATCTATGTAATCTCCTCCACCATTATTAACTTTAGCTAATTCCTTTGCATCTGAATTAATATATAAATCATCAAAATAATTAAAATCCAATTCTTTTATTCTCCTATTTTTTTTGATTTAATACATGACAAGAAGACAGTTGTTCTGACACCCATGCATCAATACTCTTCAATATCAAAAGATAAATAACATCTATAAATAATTCTCCATAGTAGTCCTAAACATGAAAACTACAAAAATAAAAAAGAGTGAGATTTTCATCATCAATAAACCAATAGATCATGCAAATACTAATCATATATAGATACTATATAATATGTACTTCATTGCATATAAATATTACTATTTTTAATCATATTCCCTTGGATCGTTTTTAAGAATTTTATTAATAGATTAGGGGATAATTGGGAGAGAACTACTAATTATATTACTCTTTTTTTCATTAATAGCTATTATTCATGGATTTAAACATTAATTTCATATATAAGCTTATCATAAAAATTATAATCCCTTGTTTTCCCATTTTTTTAATCAGCTCATTTTTTTCAATCAATAAGTATTTATCTAAAAAATAATCATAAACTTGTTAATATTAATTTTTTTATAAGTAATATTATATATGCTGCATCCAACAATTAATTTAGTATAAAATGAATTAAATATATAAAAAAAAATGTGAAATGGTAAAATTAGAATGATAGATGAAAAATATTTAGATAATGACATATTAAGATTTTCCTAAGTTTTTCATTTCATTAAAAACAAAGTTTGGATGATAACCCATTAGAGATTATCCTCTTCAATAAAAACGACAAATGGACGAACAAGTAAGAATATAAGTTGCAAAAAAGAAAAAATTGAAGAAAAAAAACTTATTTTAGCTTTGAAATTAATAAGTAAAAGCTTCTCTTTAAAAAAAGTAGTGATATATATCAATGATTCAATTTGTAAAAAAATGTTCATGAACTATAATAAAAAATAGTAAAAAGAATAATAATATAAAAAATAATAATATATAATAAAAAAAGTGATTTTAATGATTGGAATTTCAATAGCTGGTTTTGATCCATCAGGAGGAGCTGGAGTGTTAGCTGATGTTAAAACATTTGCTTCATTAGATGTTCATGGAACAAGTGTAGTCACAGCATTAACAGCACAAAACCCAAAAAAATTTTTCTCAACACGACCCGTGGATATTAACTATATTGAAGAACAATTTGACTCAATAGTGGATGAATATGATATTAATTATGGAAAAACTGGGATGTTATACTCAGAGAAAGTCATTAAGTTAGCTCATAAGAAACTTACATCAAGCAACATTAAATATGTTGTTGATCCTGTTATGGTTGCAAGTTCTGGTGGAAAACTAACAGAAGATAATATTGTAAAAACCTTAAAAAATAGTTTGATTAAAGATTCCATACTCATAACTCCAAATGTCTATGAAGCAGAAGTTTTAACTGGAATAACTATTAATAATCTTCATGACGGAATTGAAGCCACTTACAATTTAGAAAAAATATGTAATACCTTACTTACTGGAGGTCATCTCAATGGATATAGCTTATTAAACATCGATGGCAAAGTGACCATATTTAAAGAAGATCTAATTGCAACAGACAATATTCATGGAAGTGGATGTAGTCTATCAGCAGCTATTACAGGTTATTTAATTAAAGGAGAAAAATTAGAGTCATCTGTTATTAAAGCCCATAAATTTGTTAGAGCAGCTATTAAAAATGGTCGTTATGGGACTTTAGGAATTTGATAAAACTTTTAATATACTATAATATAATATTAAAAATAAAATATGAAAAACTTTAAATAATATAGAATATAAACTTATAAATTAGATTTAAATATAAACAATTTATTTAAGAGGTAATTCAATGTCAAAAAAAGATAAAATTTC
>JAISTD010000139.1 GCA_031272765.1 Candidatus Methanovirga australis
GCTTTAGAAAACATGTAGCTGAAGCAATAGCTAATAAATTACCTCCATTAGTCTATGATTCATTTTTCCTATCTTTAGATGTTAACATAGCTGAAGATCTTGGAGAAATATTATTACACATTGAAGAGTCCTATACAAAGAAATATTTAAAAACCTTAAACATATCTGTTAAGCCTATTCACGGAGTACAACGTTTAGAAGTAACAAGATAAAAATAAAACTATTGTAATCTCTCTCTAACGGTTATTTTTATACGAAAAATAAGATACCATAATTTACCGTGTTTTTTAGAAATTAAATTATTAATATTTTGACTAAATTTTAATTTATTGCATTTTAATTCTTATTTTTTAAAAATATCATGGCACTGTCAAAAATCCTTGTGATAACAACTGTTATAATAACCACAAATATTAATAAAAAAAATGTGTGATATTAATAAATATAAATCAATACCACACAATAATAATGCAATGACGACCAATGCTGTGAACTTAAGATTTAAATTTCTAAATTTTAAAAAATTGAAGTTTTTTAAACTTATAAAAACCTTTGATGAACCTTTGTTTCGAAGGTCGTGAGAAACTTAGGAAACGAAGTCTTCGTTGTTGTCGAAGACAACTTAGAAACCGAAGGTTTCGTTTATTTCTGAAAGAAATTTAATGAAATTTTTATAATTTCATGTTTTAAAAGGTTCTTCTAAATTTTAAAAATTTAAGTTAATACTCTTATAATTATAAAAGACTTAAAGCATTTAATAACAAACAAATTTTAATAAAAATTTCATTAAATTAACAGCATTGGTTTAATTACCTATTTTATATTAAATAAATACTTATCTCCTAAACAAAACAAGCAAATAAAACAAACAAAACAACAACACATACAAATTAAACCCATTACATTCCAAACCAACAAACTCACCATCAACAACAGAGTTATTAATATTACTACTATTATCACTACTATTTGATGAATTTGATTCTGGTGATAAAGATGAAACAACACTAACACTTATTAACCTATCAAACTCCTCATAAACCTCATTTCCAGGATAAACCAATTTAACACTATAATTTCCTGCATTCAACTTACCAAAATCAAAACTAACACGGCCATCACTATCAGTCGTCGAATCCCTACTCTCACCATCACCAATAATACGAGCGACCACATGTTCACCAGAAAAAGCAAATGCAACACCAGACTCATTAATATACATTAAATGACCATATACAATAACATCCTCAGAAACATCAAAATTATAATCATCTGCCCATAAGTAAGTACCAAGTTTTCCATCAGCAAAACAAAATCCAGCAAAAAAACCAAACAATACTAACATCACAACAAAAACAGGAAATACTCTCAAAACCATAAAATAACCTCAGAAAAAAAAAAAGAAAAAAAAATGTTCTATTTAACTTTTTTAACAAATATATCAACATAACCATAATAACCTTCAGACACATTCCAATTAATAGTCAAAATATTACCATCTATCTCTGCTTTAGCATTACGACACCCTATACCATCAATAATCCATCCATTTAAAGCTTCACCCATATTATACAAAACAACAGAGTCATCAAGAACATAACCCCGACTATTATCTAATAAAACATTATAATAACCATTACCATCACCAAAAGGATGGAAAGTCCCATTAAAAGGAACTGGAAGAGGATGAACAACCAACATTTTACTAATATTAGAAGATTCATAATAGTTATCACCATTATAGGTAACACTCAAATTATACTTACCATCCTTAGTGAAATTATAATCAAGATCAGACAAATCAATCCCACCATCACTATTAGTTGATAAAACCTTACTATAATCCAAACCATCTTTTAAAGCCTTAAGTGAAACATTCAAATCAGCACCAACTATACCTAAACCACTACTCTTATTAAGCAACCTAACCACACCACTCAACTTATCACCAACACTCACAACATCACTACTATTAACATTAATCTGAGAATCAAACCTATTAACTCTTAAAGTACTATTAGCTCTCGAAGCATTATATTCATAATCACCCTTAAAAATTCCATTAATAAGATGATCACCTTTTGACTCTGTAATTCTATAATGATATACCGCCACACCATCATCATTAGTAATATTACTCCCAACATTCACTCCATCAACAACAAAATCAATAGACTTACCACCTATTGGAATATTAGAAACATTATCATTTAAACAAGCTGTTAAATCAACAACACTATCAATAAGACCATTAACAGGGTTCATCGTTAAAATAGTTGGTGTTGGATTAACCTTCAATATTCCACTACTCTTAGATGGATTATAATCATTATCACCATTGAAAACACTCTTTATTTGATACTCACCTCCAATCTCAGTAACATTATAATTAAAAACAGCCATACCATCATTATTAGTAATATTGCTACCTATTTCCTTCCCATTAACCGTGAATGTAATTAATTTATCCTTAAGTGACACATTAGCACTATCAGTCAAAATCGCTCTTAATTGAACCACACAACCTTTATCTCCACTCACATTATCAAGTTTTAAAATTGTGGACGGTTTTTCAATTGCATCACTTCCAGCAACCTTCAATGCCATATTTTCATTATCAAGAACACTGTTTAACCTATAAAAATCATAAGGAGAATCTATAACAACATCAAAACTATAAGGCATCCTCCCATCCATAATATTACCATTGTTGTTCACAGCAAAAAAAGGTAAACGGTTAGCATTAGTACCAGTTGTATTAAGAATAAGATTATAAGATAAGGTTACAGGAATTGAAGTTCCTTGATAATCAAAATTAATCCTATCACTATAAGTCCTATTAAATTTATTATTTGATGTGTTCGCAGATAAACTAACAAGAAAACGATTATTAAAATTACTACCAGGGGTTAACCTTATTTGTCCACTATCACCCACCAATGGTTGATTAACACCCCACCAATTATAATTCAAATCACTACCTCCATTATCATAACAATCCTTACCACCCCCAAAATTAGAAAAACGATTATAATTAATCTTATTACCACTACAACCACCATCAATATACACAGCACCTAAAGGTGTAGTAGTTCCAATAATATCACATCCACTAACACTACTACCTTTACTATTTAAAGAAATACACCCACCACTAGTTAAAACATTATGATGGAAATGTGAATCACGAATATCTAATACACCTTTATCTTTAACTTTTATCATATCACCACCCGTAACCTTGTTATTAATGAAAAATGAATCACGAATATTTAAAGCACCACTACCATTCACTCTCATCATATCACCACCACCAATACCAGAATTATTAAAGCTCAAATTGTCTATATTTAAAGTACCATTAGAAACTATAAAACAGACAGAAGAATTAAATATCTTAGTACTGGAACCTGATTTAGGATGCAAATTAACTGTCACATCTTTATTCAAAGACAAGATACTATTAGGATCATCAATAGAAGCATAAAATTTAAAATTTGTTCGATTCAAATATATATCAATACTCCTCTCAACCAAACTATTATTATTTATTTTATTAAAAACATCTTGTAACTCAGTGTAATCATTTATTGTATATGTATTTGTAGATGATTGAAAGGTTGTAAAATCTCGAAATTGTGATAAAGTGCTAATATTCATAAAACAACCATTATGACTAAGATAATCGCCTTTATACAAACCTGCTGATGAAGCATTACATCCAACAAACACAATCAAAAAAATTATCAACAAACCATTAAATCTTATAGAAAACCCCCCCCACCATCATTATAGTTAAGATATTTATATTCATATCATTTTTACTTTATTGATATATATTATCGTTTTTTTTTACCTTAAATTATGCATATAACTATTTTTTTACCTTAAAATAATAAACACAAGCAATAATACCTAAAATAACCAAAATTAATAATATATAAACCTGAAATGAATTCAACCCACCAAACACATTACCAGGATTACCATCCTTAGTTGAACCATTATCATTACCAGAGTCATCAACATCATTACCATTTGAACCAGTGAGAGTATTCCAAGCAGAACCTAAAGCACCATTAACAATGCCTGAAATGCCATCCAAAAAACTGTCATGAGAATTATCTGAACCAGATCCATCAGAACCAATAGTATCAGCCAAAGACCCACTACCAGTAGTTTCATTCGCAACAAAATGCAATGTCAATGTTTTATTAAGATAATAACCATTTTTATTTTCTGGAGGATTATTATCAATCCAAATATAATTCTCCCCTTTTTCAATCCTGACATTAGACAAATCAAAGGGATGGACATCACCATCTAAAGGAATATTCTTAGTAATTGAACCATCAATATCATTATTAAGTTGAATCTTAATTTTAACAGAAGATGAACCATCAACCTTCACTGTTGTAAACTTCAAATTTTTTGTATCATAGTTAAACTTCGCATTAAAAATGCCTTTAAAATGATTAGAATCCTGAAGAAGATAAGTATTAGCTTCAACACTATACACAGAACCTATTAACGACATCGAAAAAAGAAAACCCATCAAACAAATCAGAGTATTTATACCACTCATGAAAAAAACACCATCAAAAACCCACAAAATTAACTTAAATCCTCCCCAGCAATTATCTACAGGAGTCTATTTTTTTTTTTCATTGAATTACTATGAACTATGGGAGTTCATAGATTCTTAATCCACTAAACTAAACTTATTATTACCAATAAAATTTTAAAAAAAATAAATGAGAGTCATAATTGGAAGGATTATTATAAAATTATATAATAAAATACTCAAATATTCAAATCCTCCAATTATAAACAATCCTTTTTTTTTTATTTAATAATTGGATCAACAATGACTTTATTATCAGCACGGAATATCATCTCCATACCAGCAACACTCAAAACAGCCTCATCAAAAGGAAGTTCAGTTCCCTTCTGATCCAAATCTCCCAAATAATTTCTCATACAAACATCTGAGGATAAAAACCCTATAGAGCCGCCTATACTCATAAAAACACCACCAACTACTATTTTAACTCCTACTGAAGTTGGTAATCTATGGATAGTGGGTAATACTATACTAGCTGCACTATCTGTAGCTGTACTAGCTGCACTATCTGTAGCTGTACTACCTGCATTTGAATTAAAGCTAATCGCATCACTCATAGAATGACTTTGAGCATTTATAATTGAAGCAAATACAACAACTAAAAACGCGATAGCAGCCACAGCTCCCATGACTATCATAGAAATTTCACAGTCTTTTATGCTTTTGTTTAAGCTTTCAATTGATTCATTAAGAGTTTTTACTTGTTTAGTGGAGTTATTATAGTATTCAATTAAGTCTTGATCAGTTGAAGTGAAAAAACTAACATAACCATCACTATCAACGATAGTGCCATTTGCTTCATCAGGAATAGTAGTGTTATTAATCTTAATTTTACAAGGATTAAAAGTCCCATTGGATACTTTAGCATGTTCAGTACTTAAAACATGTAAATAACCATCAGCTTGTCTAAACTCATTAGACCTGTTAGTCATGTCAAAAACATAACTACAGTTACTACAATTGGTAGCATTCCTATTAAAAACACAATCAACTAAAAAACTACTATTATTACAACCAACACAATTACTGGAATTAAACACACCACTACAATTAATAAGATTATCAGAATTCAACAATTTACTACTATTAGTAATGTTAAATGATGAATCAACATTAAAACTCTTAGCCACATCAATACTATTAATCACATCACGACTACTAATACTATTGTTTGAATTCAAAACATTAAAACTATTAACCACATTAAAACAATTAGTCACATTAGAACTACCTAATATATTACCACTTGAAACAATACTGGTACTGTTAGACACAATACTACAATTAGTCACATTGAAACCACCTAATATATTACCACTATAATTAATATCACTACTATTTGTAATATCGTTGGAATCAAAGACATTGAAACTATCAGCTACATCAGAACTATTAAATATATAACTACTGTTAACAACATTCTTACAATTAACAAGGTTATGCGAGTTAATACAATTAGTAGAGTTAGTAACATTCGTACAGTTAATATTACCATTTTCATCAGGAATATCCAAACCAACAACACTATCAACACTATAAACAACAGTATTATTATCCATATTCACAACATTAGTCTCATTACTACTATTATTAACAGCACTGTTGATCTTCTTAATAGTCACATTTCTACTGTCATTAATATAGGGATTAATGCTTAAAGGATTGACAAGAGCAAACAATAAACCATTAATACTATTATTACTATTATTTAAATGGGATGAAACATTAGCTTTAAAATTACTCATAACCTTTTCAGGATCAGTAACAGTGCGAACACCATTAAAATACTTATAATAACTTGTCGAATTCTCCAACTTAGTTATAGTATCACTTAATGACCTCATATTAAACATGAGAAGTATCTGCATAATCAGCCAATAAAAACTCCAAGCAAAACTAATGATTAACCAGCCAAGATTGTAAACAACCCATGCAAGTGTTCCTAAAACCACTTGAATACCAAACCAAATAACATACAAACCATATTTTATAATATCAGCAAGCCAACCAAAAAAGTTGTGCCATTTTTTTTTTCTAACACTTGGAGGATTCCATTTAATACCAAGATCAGATAAAAACTCATCAATTAAAATATAATCTCCAGCCCAATTATCATCAATCTTAAGTGGAGTGGGAATATCTTTAGGCAGATCAATATACACACCAGAATAATTATAAGTAGTTAAATCATCACTACAATTATTATCAGTAACATTATTATTAGTTCTATTACTATCAGAACCAACATTATTATTTCTATTATCACTATTAGGGGTTGTATCGTTATTAGTTGCTGAGACAACATTTACAGATAAGATCAAAAAAATAACAAAGCAACCAATAAACTTCCAACTTAATTTACCAATTCTCAACATAAAAAAAAACACCTCAACTTTTCTTATTAAAACTGCATCTCATTATAATTATTAAACTAAATAGTAGAATTCATTACTATATACTGTTATCCCATTTATTATGATAAATATTATAATTAATAATTATGAGATAATATTATTAAGAAATTCTCATTGAAATTCTCTCTTCTGGATTTAACCAACCTTAAAGAGTCTTAGAGAATCTAAAACTTTGAAATCTACTGAGTTTAATAAGAAACTCTCTTATTCTACAAAAACACTAAATTTTATAGCAACTCTCTTAGTACAAAAAAGAAAATTAATATATAACAAATCATATATCATCATACAATAATATCCTTTTTTTTTACTAAATAGGAGCTGGTCACAAGTCATATTTTCAAATTTTACATATTATTAAATTTTCAGTTAAATCGATTAAATTTAGTATATAATCTTAATTTTATTTAATAAAATAATAATTATTAAATCAAAAGTTTATAACTAAAAAATAAATTTATCTTTAAATCAAATTTAGAAGCATCGATTTTTCACTGAAAATATATGAGAGTTTCTATTAACCTATAAAAAACGAAGACTTTGTCTTCTAATTTTCTTTCAGAAAAAATAGCATATTCTGATAAAGATTTTATAAATATATGAAACTCCTATTAATTAACTAATTAGGTAGTAGTATATAAAGATGTCGATTATTCATGCACAAAATATGGATGGTGGCCCTTTATATATAGAAGTTTATGCATAAATAATTACATAAATATAATTAATATTCGTTTTTGGTGATTATTTATGGGAAAAAGAGATCCTAAACCTAAATTTTACAGATGTTACTTGTCCAAAATGAAGATTGTAAAGACTATGGTAAGATTAATAATGGAAATATTATTGATAATGGTACATACATAGACAAAAAAAAATGGGTAAAGTACATAAATTTCACTGCAAAACATGTGAAAAAAGCTTTACATCAAATTCAAACACTATTTCACTATGATTTAAGAACTAATGAGGAGGACTGTGTTCACATGCTTTAAAAATGATTCCTTAAAGGAAAATGAATTATAAGAGGAACAGCTGAGGTTTTAGATGTAAAAATTAGACACTGTTCGCAGATGGTCAAGTACATGCAGCAAAATACATAGTGAAAATAGTTAATAAAAGTGCTGATGAAAGTATTTAAATATGGATAAAGCAAGAGACTTGAATGAATTTATGGACTTTTGTTAAAAAAAAAAACATTTCCACTAATGGGTTGCAAAGCAAAGATGGGTTTGGTTAAGTATTCGATCCCAAAAAAAAAATAAGATATATTTTAGCAGCTCATCTTGGAGGATATGACCCAAAAAAATCCTCAGTATGAAATCATGAAAACAATAACATCAGAAATCATAAAATAGTAAACAATCCCCCCCTCCTCTATTTGTACACAGATGGAAGATGAATTTTTATAAACATTCATTATTAAACAAATACAGTGAAACCATACAACCACACCCCATATAATAAAAGAATGGAAGGACTTCAAAAACCAATTATAAAGACCTTTCGAAGAATTGAAATAATGCACAAGTTTATAAAAAACTGTAAAAAGGCAGAAATAGAAAGTGTTAAAAAAAAATATCGTGTACGGAAAACCTGAAGAAATAAACTATACACGACATTTCAACAACACTAATTGAACCTAAATTTAAATCTAAGACACAGATAACAAGAGACTGACCAGAAAAACAATATCCTACTCCAAAAAAAGTATAAAATGGCTTACAATAAAGCTTAGATTTTATATAAAACCGTTCATAATATTCGTTAAAACTCATCATTCCTTGAAAAAAAAAAAGAATTTAAAGAAAATTACCAAAAATCTTCGATTTTTGTAATCATGAAAATTACCAAAAATTGCTTTGCAATTTTTGTAATCATGAAAATCTTCGATTTTCAGTAATCCAAAGGATTTTCAGTAATCGAAGATTTTCAGTAATAAAGGATAATGTGTGGAAAAAACATGATAAAATAACTCCAATGATGTTTATAGGATTAACAGACCACATATGGTCATTAAAAGAGCTACTAACATACCCTTATCACAAAAACATCAGTATATAAAAGGGTCATCATCCATTCTCTATCCTCAAATATTAGAGTAACTACATTTAAGTTAATGTACCTTACCATATATACTTTTTGATTAAATATCAACATATGACAATTTCAAAATATTCTATAATATTAATTAATAATTACACAATGAGAGTTTCTATAATAAAACCCACCAAAAAAAAAAATAACAATATTCTGAGAGATCCTTGTACAATTATTTTTGTTTAATTCCTATTTTATATTAAATTATAGTAAGTTTGATAATGTTTTTAAAAAATAAATTTCTTTAAATTAATATTAATCTATTGAATATTATTTATTACATAAAATACATGATATTATCATTTAATTTTTTTTTAAAATAATTAATTTTACTTGTTAAAACGAAGAATAAATTCTTCTAAGTCGAAAATAAATTTTCAACAATTAAAGAAAAACTTCGTTTTTCTAAATTATAAAATTAAAAATTTTATAATTAAAAAATAAGAAAATCATGGATAACAATCTATTGAAAATTGAAAAAAATAACGGAGACTTCGTCTCCTAAGCTTCTCATTTCATTCGAAACCAAAGATTTTCTAACTTGTTAAATCTTCGATTTAAAAAATTTAAAAACTCTTCCAAAATGACTATAATAAAAAACAAATTTTTAATAAAATTTATTAACTTGACAGCATTGCTTCATTAAAATATATTTTAATCTTTTTTCATTAAATTTAATGCTGTGACTGTACAACCAATATTCTCACCATTTAATCCAAGGATTAATTCACTGTCATCAATTCCTGCAAATTTTCTTGAACCAGAGCAAGCTAAAGTAATATTTGGTTTTCCTGTTGTATAGGGTCCTGCTACTGCATCAGCACAAACAGATTGAATTCCTGCAAAGTTAGCTTCAATCCTTCCACCTAAAGTATAAACAATAGCTTGAGAGATCAACATAGCTTGTTTTGGATTAGCTATTATAATAATTATGTCTGGTTGAAAATCTGATAATTCAAGTGGTGAATATATTATTGCATAGATTTTGGAACTTATTTTAGACACCTTATCCATAGCTCTTTTTCCAGATCCAATGGTTTTAAATCTACCTAACTTGTAATAAAATTCACCAGTTTCAATGTTTATTGGAAGATCTTCCAATCCTAAGACTGCTGAGCCACCTTTGCAAGTTTGGTCTTCAGAGGTTCCATAGAATTTTTTACCTTCTGATGCTTTTTTAACCATTTCACAATGTCTAACTTTTTCACTTATTCTTTCAATTCCTTCAGATATTTCTTCTTTATGATGTACAAGCTTAATAGCTACTGGGGAATTGTTTAATTCTAAATTATTTTTCAATTCATTACTTATAAATTCATTATCTTTTAAAGTGCCATCTTCTTTCATAAGTATTCCTTTAATTGATTTTTTTATACAGTTATAAAATATTTAAAAAATATTATTAATTGATAGTATTTTATTAAATAATATTATTACAATTTTTTATTACAATTTTTTAAATTATAATTTTTAAAATGATTATTTTAAAAATAAAATCATGTGAGAAAATAGGAATAATGAGTTTATGATCTTTTTAAGGTTCTCATTTATGTTTATTCATTCTAATCAATGGTTTTGATAAATGTCTTCTTGCTGATGTAGGTGTTTCATAATAGCTATTTTCATTAAGCCATCTGTTTTCGTTAATAGCTATTTTTTCTCCATTTGGAAGTTTAAAACCGCACTTCTTACACTTATATCCTTTTTTGGAACCTGCGGAAGTCATCCTTTTACCACAAACACATTTAGGATTTTTAAAGGTTATCTTCTTATTTAAAGATATTATCCTGATTTTTTCAATATTGAATGTTCCACCACAACCAATACCACCAAATAATTGGACTTGATCTCCTTTAATAAGCCTTTTTATAATTTTTCTAAAATCTTTTGTTGGTTCATAAGCAGCAGCTTCAATTTCACCAGATTTATCAGATAATTTAAAGAAAACATGACCTCCAGTAATGACATAAGGATTCCCAATCACTGTCCCAGTTAATATATAAGAACCATATTTTTTCATTTTAGCTATTTCATCTATTTTCTGAAGATGCATATCTGTATGTTGGTTCGTTTTAAAAATCATAGATTTATCTATAGTTTCATTAGTCTTCACAAGGTTTTTAGCTATTTTAAGTATTTTTGGTGATTCTCCTCTAATTCCATAAAGAACTGGGCAAGGTGTTTTTGGTTCAATAGCCATATACTCATTATCAATGTTTTCAAATGTTTCAGGGTAGGTTTCTTCATTCATTAAGACTACAGACTCATAATCAATATTTCTTTTAGTTCCATAATTATCCTTTGTTCTATAACTTATTAATTCATAAGTGTAATCTTCAAGAAAGCATCCAATAGCTGCTAACGATCCTATAATTCCTCTCCCTTTCTTAAACTTGTGGATGTCAGCACCAATGTCTTTAGCAAACTTTTCAGCTTCTTCAATTGGTATAATTGAGTAGATGGATTTGAGAGAATAATTTCTCATTTTTTCACTGATTTCTCCTTGATAGAATACAACACCAGGATTTGTATTTCCACAATCCATCATCGATAAGTCTCTAACATTAGAGAGAACAATTTTTTTAATTGAATCAATGGAATAATTATTAGAAAGAGATATTTTAAATGATACTGCTCCGTTTCCACGAGTTTTAAATCTTGCAAATGGGTTTAGTCTAATAAGTCTTGGGAAACCAGTAATATTAATA
>JAISTD010000168.1 GCA_031272765.1 Candidatus Methanovirga australis
ATGGAAGGAGATAGGATTGGTGTTATCACTGTCATATACGACCATTACTATACTGGAGTTATGGAAAGCCTGGCTGAAGTTCAACATGAATACAGAAAACAGATCAATGCAAGTATGCATGTACACATGACACAAAAATATTGTATGGAAGTCATCGTTGTAAATGGTGATGTTAATGTAATAAGGGAGTTAACTGAAAAGATGATGAGACTTAAAGGTGTCGATCATGTCAAACTCACCAGTACAGCAAATGGTGAAAATTTAGATCCTGACTAATTTTTAAACACAATTTTTTCTAATTTTTATTAATCATACTATACCTTTCAGTTATTTCATTGATGAGATTTTAAATGTTATTTGAAGTAACAAAATATCATCAAGATCTACTAAATGATTTTGAAAGACTATCTACTTTTTTTGAAGCTATAAATGAAGTTCATAAAAACAATAACAGTAAATTCAATATAACTTATGACTTAGGTTGTGGAAGTGGTATTTTATCATATTTTGCTTCCAAAGTGTCTAAAAAAGTAATAGCTGTTGATAAAGATTTGAACATGATCAAAAAAGCTGAATGTAACCTAAGAGAATATGAAAATGTTGAAATAATCAATAAAGATATTTTAACATGTGAATTTAAAGATAAAGCAGACTTAATAATTTGTGAAACATTGGATACTGCACTGATTGATGAAGAACAGGCTTTAATTATTAACCATATTCTTAAATATCTAAACCCAAATTGCACGATAATTCCAAATAGCATCATAAACCTTGCAGAGCCAATATCAACCAATAAACCTCTAAACCATATTTATTATGATGATGAAATTAACTTAAATCAGGAAAATAAACTTCAATATATTACATTAGGCAAATTTATAAATTATAATGAAATAAATTTTCATGAAAAAATTGATCTTAATTTTAAAACTAAATTAAACTTTAAAATTGATGTTGATGGTATTTTAAATTGTATTAAACTAAGTACTTACACAAAACTAGCAGAAAATATTATTTGTGGTTCAACATCTATGTTAAATCCACCTATTCTAATTCCAATTAAAAAACATCGAGTTAAAAAAGGAGATGAAATAGTCATATGTCTTGAATATGAATTAGGTGGAGGAATAGAAAGTATAAATGTTTATTAACTATTTCATCAAAATACTGATTCATTAAAATACTGATTCATTAAAATACTGGTGTTGATAATATTCCTAAAATCTTTAGAAACAAACAGCTATTAGATTTTATAGAAGAATATGATAAGTTTCTCATATTTGGAATAGGAAACGAACTTAGAGGAGACGATGGTTTTGGTTCTCTATTAATTAATAATTTAGAAGAATATTTTTCTAATAGCTATTTAAAAAAAAAGAATGTAATTTTGCTTAATGGTAGTTCTGTTCCAGAAAATTTTACAGGTTTAATAATTCAAGAACATCCAAGTCATATATTGATAGTTGATGCTGTTTTATTAAATGATAATAAGACTAAGAATGAATTTTCAGGGAAGATATTAAACCTTGATGAAGATGAAATAGCTAAATATGGTTTTTCCACTCATTCAATTTCTCTTAATTTTTTAATCGAATATCTAAGAATTCACATAGATTTTAAAGTCTTTATTTTAGGAGTTGAAGCTGAATCAATGAATTTTGGAATGGAGTTAACAGAAAATGTGAAAAACAGTTTATTTGAACTTCAAAATAGCTTAATAGAAATTTTAGAAAAAATAGATTAAATTATGATATGAGAATTTGTGATTTCAAATCCTATTTTTTAAACAACATTACAATATTTTTATCCATACTCTATTCCTATGATTCAAAAAAAATACTTTTCCTTTCTGTTCTTATAACTATTTAAAGTACAAAAATTGATAGATTGTTAATTAATCATTTATTTATTTTTATTTGATTTTTAAACTCATTCAATAATCTTTTAATATTAAAAAAATAGATATCTAATATTTATAATTTAATTTAATTAATTTAAATTATTTATAAATTAAAATATAGTTATTTAACTCTTATTTTAGAAAATAAAGCTAAAAATTAAAAATAAAAATTTATTTTAATTTAATAAATTGATTTCAACTAAAATAGTTATATTCCTCATATAACAAGTTAAATTAAGTTTAATTATTATATAAAGGTTAAATTAAAATTTATAACCTATCTATTATTATATTTTTAGCTTATTTTAATTAATGATTATAATATTTTTTTTAATTTATTTAAATTAAAAATTTTTAGATTTTAAAATTGAATAGAACAATAAATTATCATTATTCAAATTAAACAAAACTTTTTAAGTCTAATCAATCAAGTTTGACTATTAATCAAGCTTTTTCATAAAAAGGATTTTTTTATAAATGTTTCTATTTCTTGAATAAATGATTAATATAAGTTTTTTATATTTATTATTAGTTTATAACCTTTTTTATTGGATAATAGCTATTTTTAATAGATTTATAAAATGACTTGTTCGAAACCTTTATAAGGTATGTTTTTCTACTAATAACAAACAACATATTTTTATAACTTTAATATCCAAGATTGATATAATTGAATATTAGTTAGTATATCTTTGTATATTGATATTTGAAGAAATATATAAATATCTTGTATAGAATAAAATCATAATAATGTTGAATATGACAACATACATTATATTACTAACACATAGAATGTACTTAAATAATGCATTACAATGTTTATAGGGAAAATTTACAGAAAATTAATATTTTCCAATGAACATGTTTAATAAGGCATATATTCAACAT
>JAISTD010000003.1 GCA_031272765.1 Candidatus Methanovirga australis
TTTGATAGGAGTAATGATTTGTTAATTGCTGATATGTGTGAGTGTGCAGTTTTAACTGTATGAATTTGATTTTTGTGTTTTGTTTGTGATTAGTTTTTAACTTTCCAGATGAAACTATAGTTGAATATCTTATATAATAGGAAGAGTGCAGATTCAGAATACATGTAAATTAAAGTGAGGGGGAAAAATGTCTAAAACAATGGCCGAGAAAATATTTTCAAATTCTACTGGTGGTGATGTGAAAAGTGGGGATATAGTAATTGCTAATGTAGATGTTGCAATGACACATGATTTAACTGGTCCTCTTTCCATCAAATCCTTTTATGAAATTGGTAAAAAAGTATGGGATTCAAATAAAATTGTGATTCCTTTTGATCATCAAGTTCCTGCTGACTCGTTAGAAGCTGCAGATAACCATATAATTATGAGAAAATTTGTGGAAGAACAAGGAATAAAGAATTTTTACGATGTAAATCAAGGGATTTGCCATCAGATATTACCTGAATGGGGTCATGTTGTACCAGGGGAAATTATTGTTGGTACAGATTCCCATACATGTACTCACGGGGCTTTAGGATCATTCTCAACTGGAATTGGATCGACAGACATGGCAATGGTGTTTTCAACTGGTAAACTTTGGTTTAAAGTCCCTGAAACCATTTACTTCAATGTAGAAGGAGAATTAAAAAACAATGTATATAGTAAAGATCTTATTTTACATATAATTGGGGAAGTTGGAGCAGACGGAGCAAATTACAAAGCCTGTGAATTCAGTGGTGAAACCATAAAGAATATGAATGTTTCAGATAGAATGGTTCTTTGTAATATGGCAATCGAAATGGGAGGAAAAACAGGTCTTGTAGAGCCAGACGAGAAAACATTGAATTATTTAAAAAATCGTACAAAAAAAGAATTTAAAATATTTAAAACAGATTTAGATGCTCCGTCACTTGAAAAAGTCCATTTAGATGTTAATGACTTAGAGCCACAAATAGCTTGTCCTCATAACGTAGATAATGTAAAACCTGTTAGTGAAGTTGATAATGAAATAGATCAGGTTTTTCTTGGTTCATGTACCAATGGAAGAATAGAAGATTTAAGAATAGCTGCTAAAATATTAAAGGGTAATGAAATTGCTAAAGGAGTTAGAATGTTAGTTATTCCTGCTTCAAAAGAAGTTTACACTAAAGCCTTAGAAGAAGGGCTCACAAAAATATTTGTTGATTCTGGTGCATTAGTTTGCAATCCTTGTTGTGGACCGTGTCTTGGAGGTCATATCGGATTAATTGGTTCAGGAGAGGTTAGCCTTTCTACATCTAACAGGAACTTTAAAGGAAGACAAGGTAGTCCTGATGGTGAAATTTATCTTTCTTCTCCAGCAGTAGCATCTACATCAGCTATTAAAGGTAGAATTTCCATTCCAGAATAGCTATTTAATTAAACAATGGAAAGTAATAATTTTTTCACTTTTTATACAAAATCAAATCAAAATATCACATTGTCATTTCTGATTTAAAGACTTTAAATTAAAATCAATGTTTAAAATACTGATTTATTTCTTTAATTATTTTATCAGGATATTTTAAAGATTTAAAGAGGGAATATTAAAAATTTTCAATCGAAAAGTATATATTATGTGATACTATTATGCCTAATGGTATGATTTTAAGGTTTGCACAAAACTTCAAAAAAAATAAACATTAAGAATGCTTTTTAGCCCAATTCAAGCAAAGAAGGTGAACTAATAATCCAAGATTACCTAAATTCAAAACGAAGAATTAATTCTTCTAAATTGAAAATAAATTTTCAACAATAGAAGAATTATATGAAAAATTCATTAATTAAATTATTAATATTAAGGACTATAATATAATTATGTTAAAACTAACTAAATCAAACTTAACTAAAAACTTAATTAATTATTCAAATAATTCTTAATCTATTATAAATCAATTAATAATTTCTTTAGAGTTTAAATAGCTTTTATTTAAAAGTATAATTAAGATAGGTAAGATAAATATAAAGATACCTACAATAAATGGAGCATTGGGACTGATTAACTGTCCAATTGTATTGGCTAAAAAAGGTGTAATAGCTCCACCTGAATAGAATATAAAATGATATGTTGCAGAAGTTGTAGATTCTCTCATTTGAGATGTTTCAGCAAGTGTTGTTGAAAGAAGTGAGTTTATACTGCCCATTAATATAGATGCAATAATCGTGCATATTCCTATAATTGCTGCTTCTTTTATAAAAATACTCATAACTAAAAAAACTATAGAAAAACAAGCAAATAATAGACATAATGATTTTAAAGACCCTAATTTATTTATAAGTAATGGAGATATGAAGTAAGACGAGATTGCAAGACATATTCCCCCAATTAAGAACACGACGCCTAATATAACTGGTTGTAAGTTCACTATTAATGGAGTGTAAAGTATAATCGAATATAGTCCATATTCATAAAAACAAGCTACAAATCCTAAAACAATTATTGGGCGATGAAATAAACCTTCAAATGTTTCTTTCATTGATATTTTCCTATGATCTTCTTTTTCTTTTACATTAGGAACAAATAGTATTATTAATACTAAAACAACTGTCATTAAAATGCCAACACCAAAAAATGGGTACTTCCAAGATGTTTCTCCAAGTATTCCACCAATAAAAGGACCCAAAGATGCACCTATTCCAAACCCTGATTCATACAGTATAATAGCTTTTGTACGCATATTTTTTGAGAGAATAATAATTGCTGCAAATCCTGTTGCAAAAAAAAGAGCATCACCTATTCCACAAAGACCACGGAACCATATTATTGTCCAAATATCTGTAGCAAACCCTGATAGTATTGAAAACAGACCCATTATCAATATTCCAATAAGTAATGTGTATTTGATGCTTAATCTTGAAGACACAAATCCTGTAATAATCATAGATATGGCCATCATAACATTGTAGCTTGTGTATAGGAGGCTAATTTCCATTGGATTTGAATTAAAAAAATGTTCAATTAAAGGCAGAACAGGACTTATTAATGTAATTCCCATTAGTGTAGTTAAAGATGCTAAGAATATTACCCAAACAGACTTAGGTAAACTTTGACCTAATTCTTCATTGTTTTTAGAATTTTCAGACATATTTTCACTATATGGGCTTAGAAGAATTTTTTGTATTTTATAAGTCGATTAATATCTTATTTTTGATAAATTAGATATTAATGTTTTATTAATTTTTAAAATTATATTTAAAATATTTTTCAAATTTTTAAACTTATAAACTGTTTGTAAGCTAAACAAAAGGATTAAATTTCGCTGAAAACATCTAATTTCAGATGATATTTCTTAAATAAGACTTAATTTTAATTTATTTATCAACTTATGACGGTTTCATTTTTAAAATATGTGTTAGAACTTATTTAAAATATCTAAGAAATATTCATGTAATTTTCCAATGTCTTTACTTGAATAGTAATCAGTATTGTAAGTTAAAGTTATTCGTATTTCATTATCTTCATTTTCTGCTATTTCAAACCATAAAATATTTTTATTAATTCTAAACATTTCAGTTCCCTTAATATCTGTTATATTAAGTTCTTTATTTCGAGTTAAATAATCTCCAAAATAGTTATATTTAATATGGACATCCTGAGAATTATTTACTTTCTCAAAACTCGAATTGTTCAAATGAATTTGAGAGTATAAAACTTCTTTAACATGATCAGAGAGTTGACTAAAGGATTTATCCATTAAATTAATGAATAACTTTAATCTCCGAACAAATAATCCAATAGTGTTTCCATATTTAGGATCCTCATGCCCATTAAAATTATAATCTATTAGAATTTCATTAAAAGCTAAAAATCGTCTTAAACCCATCAATAGTATATTAAATATGAAATCATTATTTGTTAATTTATAATTATCGCAATAGACTTTAATTTCACTGTTCATTTTAATATTAAATGAAAATAAATTTATATTTGATTTTTTATTTGTTGTGGAAAGTTTAAAAAGGTTTTTTAATTTTGAGAATAATATTTCTTTAGCCATTGATATGAGTTTCATCTTACTAATTTTAGGGTTATATTTTGAATAATCTAAAGTGTAGTCAAAATAATCATACTGTTTTAAAAGATTTTCTCCATTATATTTTCTAATTAAATCATCTAAAAGAACATAAATAGATTCATAGTCAAAAACTGCATGATGAATACAGATCAATAAGAAAATATCTTGATTATCATGATAAAATTCAAATTTAAACAATGGTGATTTAAAAATATCAAAACTCACATTATAAAACTCTTTAATTACTTCTTCAGTTAATTTTTTATCATGAATTTCAATATCAACAATGTAATCATCATTCCTTTTTATAAAAATTTCTAATTTTGGTGTTATAAAAGCATGTGCTTTAAGATAAGAGTTCATGTTAATAATTTCAATTAATACATCCCTTAATTTATGAACATCATATTTCTTTGCACTGAATTTCACATAAAATGTCATATTAAGTCCATTTAACCCATCTACATCAGTACTATTGTTATCATCTGTTAAATGATAGATCTGGTTAGGTGAAAGTGGATAAACATTTTGAATATCATATTCATGGCTATTAACTATTGTTGAATTCTCTATTTTTTTTGATAGATCTTTTATTGTTCCACCATTTTTAAGAAGTGAAACTACGTCTAAATTGACATTATAATTCTCAAAAATCTGATTAACGAGTTTTATGAAAAATAATGAATTAAAACCAATACTGAAAAAATCATTTGTGATACCAAAATTGTCATAACCTAAAATATTTACACATAAATCAAAAAGACTCCTTTCCATGGGAGTATTCGGTTGGATAAAATTCCCATTTATAGTAAGTGATGGTTTAGGTAGTTTAGTTCTATCAATTTTTCCAGAATTATTTAAAGGAAACTCATTAAGATGACAATAATATGTTGGGATCATAAAATCTGGGAGAAAGTCAGATAAAGCTCTTTTAATAAGTTTTTTATCTATCGAAATATCTGATAGATAATATGCGACTAATTGGCTATTATCATTGAATACAACTAATGCTCTCTTAATTTCATTAAATGATTTTAATATTGTATTCTCTATTTCACCTAATTCTACACGATATCCTCGTATTTTCACTTGGAAATCTTTCCTGCCAATATATTCAAAATTATTATTTTCATTCAATCGCACTAAGTCTCCTGTTTTGTATAGTTTATCATTAAACCCTAAATTCTTTTGTTTTTCGTTCTGGTATGGGTTTTGAATGAACTTTTCATTCGTTAATTTCTCATTGTTTAGGTATCCTCTTGCAAGCCCCAAACCTCCAATATGTAATTCTCCCACTGACCCAACTGGAACAATATTATTATTTTCATCTAAAATATATGCTGTAGTATTGTCTATTGGCTTCCCTATGGAATTTTCATCAACACCAACATTCACAATACTCACGACGGTTGTTTCAGTTGGTCCATAACTGTTGATAAATAAAAAGTCTTGATTTGATAGTTTATCAATAATCCTTTGAGTTAAGGCTTCTCCAACAGAATTAAGTATTTGCAATGTTTTAACAGAGATCACATTAAATGCATCCAAAAATGAGGGAGTTAAATTTATATAAGTGACTTTGTTTTTATTTGAATAATCTATGAATTTTTTTTCATCCATCCATAAATCATCTGGGCTGATGATTAATTTGTAGCCATTTAATAATGCCAAAAATATTTGTTCAACAGATATATCGAAGACATAGTTTGCAAAAAATAGTAAAACATCTTCTCCACTGTTTTTGAAGCCATATTTTGTGGTATTTGATTTTATTAAATTAACAACACTATGATGTTCTATCATGACACCTTTTGGCATTCCTGTTGTACCAGAAGTATAGATAACATAAGCCAAAGAGTTAACTTGATATTCTATGTTAGGATTAGATTCAACTAAACCTTCTTTTTTGAGTATATTCTCTAAAATATAAACTGTTTGTTGGATTTTCATTCCAGAGATTGTATTATGGTTTGTTTCATCTGTCAGTATTATTTCAGACTTTGTATCATTCAATATATGTTTCACACGATTTTTCGGGAAACTTGGCGAAATTGGAACATAAGCAGCACCAGTTTTCAATACAGCTAAAATTGCAATGACCATATATTCGGATCTGCTGAGAAACAAAGGAATTAATGTGTCTGCTGTTATTTTATGGTTTAAAAGCAAATAATTTGCTATTTTGTTCGCCTTTTGATTTAATTCCTTGTATGTTAATTCTACATCATTGAAAACAATAGCTATTTTATTCTTGTTATTTTTCACCTGATGGTTAAAAATATCTATTATAGTGTCAGGACAATTTAGTTTCATGTATCTAATTAGTATTTGTATTAGTATATATACCTCTTTTATGCTTTTTTAGAAATGCAGTTTATGTTTTTAAAAATTGATAACAATACTTATAATTCCTTATTTATATATTTGCACTTCATATTATGATAAATAAAGTAATGAACAATATAACGACCAAAAATTTAAAAAATAAATTATGGTCCTTGAAATAATTTTTTTAAGTAATGTATTTATAAAAGCCAGTTTTCAACAAACGATTTTAAAATTCGCATAAAAATGAAAAATACTTGGAAAAATATGGACGATTAAATGAGTTTCATCTTCAACATACAGTAATCATATAAATTTACCTTTTATTTGAATAAACCATACTCTTTCAATAGAGTTCAAATCCGATGAATACTTTTCAAG
>JAISTD010000114.1 GCA_031272765.1 Candidatus Methanovirga australis
TTTAACTTACTCCAACTGCCGAGACTCTTAATGGAAACTTGCTCCGCTTAGCGATAGCTTATGAAAAAATTAGGGAAAATCCCTAAAAATAGCAATGAAATTGACCTTCAAAAGACAAATATATGTGAATTTTCCAATGAAAAAATGAAAATAATAATAAAACATCATATCAATATATGTTTAAATTAAGTTTATAGAAACTCTCATTTGTTTCACTCATATTTCCATTTCCCATTAGTCGCACTTCCAACATTTTTCCCATGACTTTAGAACTGTTGAAACTATTTTTTATTGCTTTTCATGAGGTATATATTTTTACTTATCAATGACAATCATCAAATAATGTATTAGTTTAAAGCATCATATTATTAATTATTTAACCTAACCTACTGACTTTAATCAAGGATTCTATAGGAACTCTATCTATTTCACTTATTCCTATTTTATCAACCAATATAGCTGCAGCTATTGGAATTCCTCCTTGTTGTTTAACTATAGATATAACTTCTTTTAAAGTGTTTCCACTTGTAACAACATCATCCACAATTACAACTTTTTTACCTTTAACAGATGCGAAATTTTTACTTAATGCTCCAGTTCTTTCTTGTTCTGTTTCGTCACTTCCATGCTTTTTAGGATGGAAAATAGCTAAAGAGGTATTAAGATTATATTCTTCTAAACAATCACTTATCATTGTTGCGAAAGGGATTCCACTGATAGCTATTCCTAAAATAATTTCTGCTTCATATTTTAAAACCATATTTGCTAATGCATCTGAAACACTTCTTAATCTTGTTGAGTTCCCACCAATATTACTCCAATCTATTGCAAAATCTGTTGGGGCATCTTTAACTTTTCTCTGATTCACTTTTTGAAATGTTAACCATATTGCAGTATCCATTGAAACATTTAATTCATCAGCTATTTCTCCAGTTGCAAATCCCTTATTTTTCAGTTCTTGAGCTTTTTCAATTAATTCACTATTCATTTTAACACCATTGATAATTTGTTCAATTTGATCGTATTATGAAATTCATTTAAATTATTTATTAAAACAATTAAATTTTTTGTATATATAAATTACTTTAATTACTATACTCATTTTTAAAATCATTTATTAATAATTAATTTTTGGTCAGTGCTTTTAATATTTTAATTTGTATCTTATATAAAAATATTATATAACAATAATATATCATTTAATTAATTTATCATTTAATTATTTTCTTTATTACTTATAGTTTATAATCTTTGATTTTTATCTTTTTCATTTAATATTTTTTACATATTCTTATTTATTCATATATTTACTAATAAAAATAATTAAACATTATTAATTATAAAAAAAAAAATATTAATTTAAAAATAAAAATAAATATAAAAAAGAGATAGTTATCTAAGAATATAGTCATTCTAAAGAAGATAATTAATAAAAAAGAGAGTTATTATTGAATATCTGAAATATTTATTGGCATCTGTTCTTTTGATGATTTATTCGCTGCTAAAACCATTTTAAGTGCATTAATACCATCTTCTCCAGTGATAGCTGGTTCTGTATCTGTTCTTACAGTATTTAAAAAAGATTTAATCTCTTCTTTTAAAGGTTCTTCTTGCTTTATGCTTACATCCTGAGCAAATTTTCCATAAACCTCAATATTTTGATTAATATAATCAATTGATATTATCCCTTCAGTTCCTGTGATTTCCAATTCTCTTCTTTTATATGGTGTTAACCAGTTAACTTCTAAAATACCAGATATTCCTGTCTCAAATGTTGTCATAATCTCTGCGTGGTCTTCATATACACATTTTTCTAAGATACTTCCCATCGTAGCATAAACTTGTTTTGCTTGTTCATTAAACAAGTAAGCCATCACATCAAGATCATGAATAGCTAAGTCAATAGTCACCCCAACATCTTTAATTTGAGGAGGAAAAGGACCAACTCTTTTAGCAAATGATGAAACAACATCACCAATAACATCACTTTCTATTAACTCTTTTGCCTTTTTAACAGCAGGATTAAACCGTTCTACATGTCCTACAGATAGTTTCACACCTTTTTCTTTTGCAAAATTATTCATTTCTTTTGCTTCTTCTAATGTGAAAGACATTGGCTTTTCAACTAAAACATCTTTACCATATTCAATAGCTTTCATTGCCACATTATAATGGTGGGTTGTTGGAACACAAACACTTACAACCTGTACTTCGTCTTTTTTAAGCAAATCTTCATAGTTTTCATATCCTGGAATATCATACTTTTTTGATATTTTTGATAATTTGGGTTCATTTAAATCTGATACACAAATAAATTCAGCTTCATCTAATTTAGAGTATATACGAGCATGATTATGACCCATTGCTCCAACACCTATTACACCAACACCAATTTTCTCCAATTTAATTCCTCCAATCAAATGTATTCACTTATAATTTTTCCTGCTTCTCTACCAATATCTTCTGATTCTTTTATAGAACCTTTTAAACAAAAAGATTTTAAAATTTCTCCATTTTTATTAAGTAAAACTGTGAATAATTCTATTCCATTCTTATATGCTTTAGCAAAACTTCCAATAGGCCATTGACATCCAATGCCCAACTCTTTTAATGAGCTTTTTTCAGCTAAAGTTTCTTGAAAACTTATATAATCATTTAATTTTGAAATGGTTTCTTTATTTGCAGAATCTTTTCTACTTATAATTGCTAATGCTCCTTGTCCTGCAGCAGGAGTCATATATTTAATTGAAAACCTATCTTTAATGTATTTAGTTAATCCCAATCTTTTCAATCCCGATTCTGCCATTATAGTCCCAGTAACTTCATTATCCATTACCTTCTTTATTCTTGTATCAATGTTTCCTCTAAGTGGTTTAAGACTAATGTCTTTATTATGATGCCTACAAAATGCTTCTCTCCTTAAACTACTTGTTCCAATTGTAGAATCATTTTTTAGTTCATTCCAATAATAGTTTGATACAAAAACATCATTTGGAGACTCTCTTTTTGGAATTGCGACAATCTCTAAATCATCATCTAATTCAACAGGAACATCTTTTAAACTATGAACTGCAAGATCTATTTCTTCTTCTAATAATGCTTTATCTAATTCTTTGGTGAAAAGTCCTTTAGAGTTCATATTATATAATTGGGAATTAGTTATTTTATCTCCCTTAGTTTTAATGACATTGAGTTCTATTTTTTCTTCAGTAATCTTAGATAAACATGATTTAACATGTTCTGATTGAGTAAATGCTAATTTACTTCCTCTCGTTCCTATTATCAATGAACCATCTCAATTGATTTTTATTAAATAATACTTGGAAATTGTCATAATTCAAATATAAATTTTTATCATAGTCCTTTTAAAAGGATCACTGTCATTTTAAATGATCATTCATTTTCAATTATTAAAATTAATTATTTATTTATTCAATATTTTTAAAATAAAGAAAATTTAGATTACTATTTAATAATTAAAGATTTATATCTAATATTAGAATAAGTGAAGACATATAATTAATTTTTTAAATACTTCTAAGTTATAAGTTCTTACTAAAACAAGTTAGTATTTTAAATTATATAAATATTTCTATTATAAAAGGTGATGACACTTTGAAAAAAAATATAATTGAAATTAATTTTACTTAATTTAATTTTACTCCATTCTATTAGTTATTCATTTTATTTATTCTATTTAAAGATAAATTTATTTTTTAAAAACTTATTGAAACTGAGTAATAATGTAACAAATATAAAGAATATACTAAAAGAATTACTTTTTAGAGGATGTCTAACAACTTAAGTTTCTTTTAGAAATTCTTTGCTTCATTTTCAATTTAAAGAAGCATGCAACCTTGTTTTTCATCTGAAAATAATTGTTAGACAGACTCTTTATTTAAATTATTTTTATTCAATAATCATAATTTATAAATAGAAGCTTTATTAATTTATTAATAATATAATAATAAATCAAAAATTATAAATGATCTATATATTCAAATGACACAATTAAATAATATCAACGATTATTAAAATGTTATTAGTAAATATAATAGTTATTAGCAAATTTAATAGTTAAATTAAATTTAGTAAAAATATTTAATTAAATTTTAAATAAATATTATAGTTGAAGTTTAATATTCATTTATTATTTTAATGAGTAATTTATTATAAGAATAAATAATCTAAAATTTATAATTAAATAATAATTAGTTTATAAATTATTAAAAATTAATAATAAAATATATAATAAATTGTTTAATAAAATTAATTATTAACTTGGTTAATAATGTTTATTAAGAATTAATTAATAAGGATTAATCAATTTATAAAGAAGAGGCAGAATAATGAATAAAACAGATATTAATGTTATAGAAGAAGTTAGTTTAAATAAACCTATTTTCATAGAAGCACTTCCTGGTATTGGGCATGTTGGAAAATTAGCCATAGATCATCTTATTGATACACTTGATGCAACAAAATTTGCAGAAGTTTACTCTCCATATTTCCCTCCACAGGTTTTTATAGATGAAAATGGTTTAGTAGAGAATATGATTAATGAGTTTTATTATCTCAAAGAATTTGGAGAAGATAAAAAAGATTATATTTTTTTAGTGGGAAATAGTCAAGCATTGTCTCCTGAAGGTCAATACATTCTATCTGGAGATATATTGGATTTTGTTGAAAAACATGATATAGAAATGATTTATACCTTAGGAGGATTGGCAACTGGACAACCTATTGAAAGTTCAAAAATTTTTGGTGCTGCAACAGATATTGAATGTATTGAAACATTGAAAGAAGCCAACGTTGAAATCAGGTCCGCTGATGGAGGTATTGTTGGGGCTTCAGGATTATTATTAGGTTTAAGTAAGATTAGAGGAATTATGGGGATTTGTTTAATGGCAGAAACTCCAGGATACTTTATAGATGCTGAGGCAGCAGAAACAATTTTGTTAAAATTATCTGAATTGCTAAACATAACTGTTGACACTGAAAAATTAGATGAAAGAGCAGAAGAAACAAAAATGATGATTTCTAAAGCTCAACAAATGGAACAAGAAATGATAGGTAAAAATCAGCAAAATTCTGATGATTTAAGATACATTGGTTAATTATAATGTTGTATTAAGTTAATATTTATGTGTTAATATGGATATTATTCAAGGAATTATTATAGGGCTCGTTCAAGGACTAACTGAATTTTTACCAGTGAGTAGTTCTGCACATCTGGTCTTCATTCAACATATACTTGGAGTTGGTAAAAATAACCTTGCTTTTGATGTTTTGCTTCATTTAGGAACATTAATATCTGTTGTTATTTATTATATTAAAGATATTGTTAAAATGATTGAAGCCTTTGTTTTAAGTATTTTAGATATTTTTAAAGGAAAATTTATTGAGGGTTTTAGAGAAGACCCATACAAAAAACTGGCTTGGTTTGTTATTGTTGGTACAGTTCCTGCTGGATTCATAGGTGTTCTTTTTAATTCTCAATTTGAGTCTGTATTTAATACACTAATTTTTCCAGGATTTTTTTTATTGATAACAGGAACTTTACTTTACTTTTCACAGAGAATCAACATTGGGAATAGAAAAATAGATAAATTAAGGTTTAAAGATGCTTTAATTATAGGATTATCACAAGCAATAGCTATTCTACCAGGTATTTCACGTTCAGGGACCACAATTTCTACAGGATTATTATTAGGGCTTAATAAAGAATTTGTTGCTAAATTTAGTTTTTTATTGTCTATTCCAGTTATTTTGGGTGCTGGAATAACAGAGTTAAATGATTTGGGAAGCAATTTAGATGCAAATCTTTATGTTTATGTATTCGGTTTTTTAACAGCTCTTATCTCAGGATATTTAGGAATTAGTGTTCTTATAAAAATAATTAAAGAAAAAAGTTTAGATTTCTTTGCATACTATTGTTGGATTGTTGGATTATTAGTTTTGATTTATTTGTTCATTCATTAAGTTCAAATTCACTCATTAAGTTTAGATTCGTGTTTATTCTAAAACTTCTTCTATTTTTTTTCTGATATCATCTATAGAATACCCTAAGAGTAATGCTGTAAGCATAGCTCCACCAGCACCTGCTCCTTCTTTTACAAATCCCTTTAAATAATTGTTAAGTCCCTTATTTTCGGACTTTTCGAAGTAAGGATCAACAACATTCACAGTTATCTCACCAATCTGAGAAATTAAATCGATTAGATCAGCTGTTTCATCACGAGCAACATAAGCAGTAGTCCCAAGACAAATCTTTGAAAAATCATGACCAGGAACTAAATTTTTGATAAATGCACAAACAGCAGCCATCTGAGTTCCACCAGCTAAAATTACTGGTTTTTCACTTCCAAGAACCATACCTGCAACAGCTGGAATCATAGGATCTCCAACAACTCTAACAGCTTCAAATGAATTAAATTCCCCTATTTTAATATCTGATTTAGATATTCCTTCATAAACAACATCTTTTTTAAGTTCATGAGGGTTTTCAGGGCTACTTCCACTTACTTTAAAGTTTGCATCATATCCTAAAGCTGTTAAAACACCTAAAGCTGTTGTGGTTCCAGCAGGTATGCTTTCACCAACAACTAAATAATCACAACTTTTAGATATTTCTTTAGTCATTATTTTAGAATTTTCAAATATTTTTTCAGGGTTGTCCACTGCAAGTCCTGTTCTAATATCTTTCCCTGCTTTATCATTGATTATTATGTAAGGTACATCAGGGTTCACTTCACACCCAGCATTGGCTATTAAAACTGGCATATTTGTAAGTTCTATCACTCCTTTACTAATCATTGCTGGTGTTGGAGCTGAAGCTCCATTAGAAACTGTTTGTGGGGGAATATCGCAGCATAAAAGTTCACCATGAATCATAAGTTCGCAATCCCCAGCTGGAGTGTATACCATAAGTTCAGTGCTTGCTCCAGCACCACTAATATTTGGAATTTTGCAGGTGGCTGTTGTAGCTATTGTACATATAAAAAAAGGTTTTTTACCCTTTAAATTTTCAATTAAATCTGTATTTCCATAAGTTTTTAAACCATTCAATTTAATCATTCCTAAAATTAATTTCTATAAGTTAATAATTTTTTTATTATTTATTTGATATATAGTGTAATTATTTCTTCTTATTTAACAATAATTTTTTTTTTACTTTACGAACTACTGATAATTAATAATAAACAAATATTAAATAATAAAAAGTTTTTAGTAATATCTTATTAAAAGAAATTTTGTTCATTGAAAAAAGAATTATACAACAAGCATATATAATCCAACTCCAATTTTTCAACTTTTTTTTGTACATTTCATGGATTCTATTACTCTTTCCATTAAAAGACAACTATCTGATGGTTCAACATGATCTTTTAGCTTCATAGGCAGTAAAAACTCAATATCTTTATTATTTTCTTTGATAGTCACAATTCATACCTAAGATTAGTTTTTGTTTCTTATATTATTCTATTATGTTTACTCACATATAAATCTAACTATTTTAATCAGAATTAGAAAATTAATTGTGCAACATCGATACATTATAATTCTATCACCATAATTTTTGACAGTGCATTTTAATCAAGTTAAAAAAAAATATGAGTTTTCAGATATTAGTTATTTATTCTTATTTTAGAGTTTAAATCTATATTTATCATAAAGAGAGAGAGAGAGAGAGAGATAAGTGGTAATTAATTTTAAAACTTTTTAATCTATTTTAATTAAAATAAAATGATTTTAATAAGCTTTCTAATTTTGAAATAAAACCAAAACATTTATATATAACTTCTTTAATAGCATATAATGGAATATATTTATTGATATATTCTATCAAATTGAATATATAGTATGAGCCAGATTTTTAAAAAATGTGATCAAATAAACTTGCTATTTAAATTTTGACATACTTTTCAAATCTTATGTTTGTTACTATATTACTTATTAAAAGCAGTATTTTCACCAGAATAAGCTTGTTAAATAATTCATCTGATTATATTGTTTTTATTTTTAATGTGCTGGTCAATGACCAATATAATGAATACTATAATAATATTATAGTTTTATGAAATTAAAAAAGATGTTAGAGAAGAGATATGATGTTTTTAAGAAAATATAAGGAATGTTTTGGTTTGTTAATAATTATTCTTTTATTATTCACAAACTTTGCAATGGCGAGTAATAATATTACTGCAATGGAGAGTAATAAGATTACTAATACTATTAATAATTCAAAAAGTTTAGAAAATGTTAAAGATGAGTATGGTGAAAGTAGTGCGAAAACAACTGAAGGAATGAGTACACTTGAAAAAATTAATAATGATATTGATAATAGCAAATATCAATTAAACAAGGCTAAATGGTATCAATTTTGGAAAAAAATATACTATGGAATTAGAATAGTTATTGATAATGCTAAGAAAATATTTACTTATATCGGAATGGGAGGAGATATTAAAAAAACTTCTTCTAAAGAAAATAATAAAATATTGACAAGTTCATTGAATAGTAGTAAAAGTAATCCATCAAAAACACCTGTACCCTTAGAATATAATTCAAAAGTATATACCAATATTTTAAATGTTAGGGATAGGTTAGCTGCTGCAAATAGACCTGGAGAGATAGCTAATGTTTTTTATAATGATAGTATGAGTAATATTGGAACTAATAATATTGTTCAGTTTATAGTGCCAAATACAAAATATCCTATATCTAATCCTGTTTATAAGTATTTTTCTGTAAGGAATATCAGTGGCAACTCTTTTGATATATATACTTTTAATCTAACCGCAGTTAATGATCCTAATGTTGACAAAGAGATTAATAATCTTGAACTTACTCCTTATGAGTTTATAACATATCCTAATTTAGTATTGAATGAATCCAATTGTCAATACAGATTATATGGTACTAATTCAAGTACTTATCATGGAGACTTGATTCGAGCATATGATACAGATCCTACAGGAATTCAAGGAAGAATTAATAAAATACCTGATCCTCCTGATATATCTGACCTAATTATTGGAATTCCTATTCTTGTTGTAGGAATTATTGTAATTCTAATTGGCATTTTCAAAATATTATCTGTACTTTTCCCATCTATTGAAGCTGGTTTAATAACAGCGGTTACAAAAGCAGAAGCACTGGCTAGTGAAGCTGAACCATTAATTGAGGGAGCTCCACCTACACCCACAATTTGTTGTTGTCATCTATGTTATACTTTTATAAAAATATTTTTAGCACTGCCTGGTTTAGCAGGAGGAATAGGATGTTTAACAGGAGGAATTTCTGCATTAGCTGCAGGTTTAGCACTTATATTGAAATATACCAAAGCAAAAAAGAATTACAATGATGCTATTGATTCAATTAAATATGATATTGCAAAGTATAATTCTGCATTAGAAGTTTCACAACCTGAACTTAATGAAAGGAATACTACCAAGAATGTATCATTAAATTGTTATAATAGTACATTAAATAATACTATGAATTCATCATAAAAAAAATAGAGGTGTTATATATGATTAAAAAATTTTTTACTATAATTACATTAATCATATTTCTATCATTATTCTCATTATCAGGAGCATTTAATAATCATAATGATAGAATAGATAATGGATTAGATATTAAATTAAACAATACTTTTTTCGATGATAATTTCAATTTAAATGATCAAATTGGGTTTTTGGAAAGTTTTTCTGATATGTTAAAAAAATATAATAATGAATCTTCCAAAACTAACAAATCATTTAAAACTAATGAAATAATTAACCCAGATTGTTTAGATGATAATAATAGGACTAATGTCACGACTATTAATAATACTATTAATGATTCTATAGAAGTTAATGACTCTATTTTTTACTTAAAATCAGAATTACCAAAAGAATATGTGGAATATAATGGAAAAAAGTTGGAATTAGATCCAAAATATGATTCTTATTATTATACTGTAGATAATTTCATTGATAATGAAACTGTTTTAAATATTTTGGATAATGGAACTTTTGTGTATAAAAGCAATAATACAAATATATCTTCAAATAAATTCTTCATCACAGTTCATAATCCATTATTACAATTAAATCATGAAATGAATTTAATAATAAATAAAAATATGACTAATATTAGTAATAATAGCTCTGATCAATCCAAAATTATTAATGTAACTAATAATGTAACTAATTTAACTTTAGGGGACACATTTGGTATTCACTTATCAGAAAATGCTGATAATATAACTTTATATGATTATAACAATGATTTTTTCCAAATATTCCCAGATATTAAACGGTTTAATAATACTTTAAAGCTTGGAGACTTCGTTCATATTTTTAAATGTAATCGAGTTGGCAATAGCACAATAACATACAAAATATATAATAATAATGAAATTAGTGAAAAAAGATTTGAGTTCCATGTTTTTAAGAATAAAACTTATATTTCTTCAAAATTTAATTGAACGAGGTGAAAATGATGGATTTAGATCGTGTTCAAAAAATTGTTGATATTACTTTTAAATCATTATTTATCATTTCTATATTGATAATGTTAATATTAATGATTTCATTAATGTTTATTTTACCTGGCACTATGGATACTTTAACAAATACTTCCATTTTGCCAAATAGTTAAATATTATAAACCATGAAGATAGAATTTTAAATATTTTGTTATAATTCATATGCCTTAATGAAAATGTTTTTAAATTTTCTTTTTTTTGTCAAAGAAAATTTATATATTTCCAAAAGAAAAGTTTATATATTCAATTGTAGAGATTAAGTTTGTTTAGGTTGTAAACTTTTGGAGGTTTTTCAATTTTCATGGTTTTCTTTATATATAAAAATGGATTTTCATGAAAACCTCCACACTTTTTGACAATCTCAGTTTATTATTAGTTCAGGATTTATTTAAAATAATAATTAAATTATATAATTTTATAAATCTTTGATTATTAATATTATCAAGTAAAATTTTAAAAAAGGAGGAAAAAATAATATGAAGAAAAGTAGTTATATAATTTTAATATGGGTTGTTGGGGTTGTTGTTTGTTTAAGTTGTGCAGTTGCAAATGATACTGATAATGTTATTACAGTGCCTCTTGGTGCAACATTAGAACATGTTTATTCAAATGATGTATATGGTTATGGGAAAGATAGTTATCATTCTTGGCATTTAATTTTACTTAATTCCACTCAAATAGACTTGAAAGTTCCTGATGATCCTTCATTTATAGGTAAACCTACTTTTATCAATCATCTTTATCTTCTTGGTGTTTTTGATAGATTTGTTTATTTACCTTACTCAGATGAATCAGTTGAAGAATGGAATGAATTCTATAAAGAAGTAAAAATCTGTTTTTCTAACCCAGAATTTAGTATAACACCTACTGATGATTGGAATTTTTATGTTTTTAAATGTAAAGCTTCTAAAAGTGGATCATTCAAAGTAGATAAGTTTATTTTCAATATAATATGATGGATGACCGAATACTAACATGGAATACGAGTTTCAATAGAAATATTTAATCAAATGTTATAGGAAATAATTCTGATTCAAGTGATGTTAGACAGGATCTTGCAAATAATAATTCTTTTTCGATTAGTAGAACAGGTTTTCCTTTGCTTTTTTTTACTATTTTTATTAGTTTATGGTTTTTACTCATGGAATATGAATAATAAATAGCTATTTATTGAATATAGTCCTTTATGTTAATAATTTAACTAATGGATTTTTTATATGATCTTCTATTGTTGAAAATTTATTTTCAACTTAGAAGAATTTATTCTCTGTTTGAAAATATCATTAAATATGACTTATTTCATTATTAAATAATTATAAAATTAATTATATCAATAAATACACTATTTAATTAAATAAAACTTAAAATAAAATAATTTTATATCTATTTAAAAATTCCATTACTTAAAAAAATTATGTCAAGGACTATATTAAAATATTGGTAAAGGAGAAAAAATAATGTGGAGAAAAATAATGAGATATTGTGTTGGTGTTCTTTTACTTTTATTTTGTTGTAGTTTGTTAGGTGTTTATGGATTTGATGATGACAGTGGTGGTGATTGGGCTCGTTTACCTTATGTTACAGATAATTCAAGTATTATAGAACAGATTTTACCTTATGATTGTTCTTGTAAGGCCATACAATTAAGTTATTATGGTGTTACTAGCATATTAGTTGATGAGAAGAGATTAATAGATTGGGTTAAGCCAAGACCTGGATATGGTGCTGATGCAAAAATGATTCAAGAAGGAATAGATCATTTAAATAAAGATTATGGTACTGATATTCATATAAGTTGGTTTTGGACTGATGAGATTGGAGGATTGCCTGGAACTTATGAATTATATAAATCAAGGAATTATTCAGTATTTCAGAATCTTCCTGGTCATTTTCAAGTTATTAGGGGTATAAATACTAAGAATAAATCATTAACCATTTATAATAGTCTTAATAATACCACTTCCACAAGTGGTATGTATGATACAGAACCTGGTGTTTATGAGTGGTCTTTTGAGAGGGATTATAATCTTATTAATCAACAAAATTGGGCAGCTTGGGCTGTGTTAAAACAAGGTGCTTTTCCACCAGTTAATATTACTACAGTTAATAGAACTGGGTTTAATGGTGAGACTATTGAGTTAATAGCTAATTTAACTGATAGGGATCATAATGGTGAAGATAATGAGATTGTCACATTTAGGATTGGTAATTTCTCGATTAATGGAACTACTAATGATGGTATAGCTAAGGTATCTTATATTATTAGTGAAGATCCTGGTTTATATAATATTACCGCCACATATTTTAATAATCAATCTATCACTTGTAATGGTTTTCTAAAGGTTTATCCTATGGGGAGTAGCATGGATAATTTTGATATTGAAGAAAAGAATGGAAATTCTTCTCTTATTAGTAGATCAGGTTTTCCTTTGATAATGTTGTTAGTGTTATCTATTTGTGGTTTTTATTTAGTAAAAAGCAGATGATTTTCTAAACTTAATAGTTGGAAGAATCAAACATAGGCATATGAAAGAAAGATTAAAAGTGGCTTTATATGATACGCCTCGTTCTGGTCAACCTAAGAAGTATAAAGATAAATAAGAAGCTGAAATAATTTCATTAGTCTGTAGTGATCCACCAGAGGGTAGAAAGAATTGGAACATTAGGCTTGTGACTGAAACTTTAAGAAAAAGAGAGGGTTTTGAAAATATAAATTCTGAAAGTGTTCGTCTTATTTTAAAAACAAAAAACGAGATAAAACCATGGACAAAAAGAATGTGGTGCATTAATGAAATAGACGAAGAATATCACGAAAGAATGTATGATGTTTTAGATTTATATGAAAAGGAATATGAACATTCATCCAGTGATTTGTTTTGATGAGAAGCATAAAAAGTTAATTGAAGATGTTTAGAGAATAGAATATCTATAAAAACCAGACAAACCTGAAAAATACGATTATGAATATAAAAGAAATGGTAAATTAAAAAATACCTAAATTAAGTTATCTTGACAATAGCATGCAATAAATAAAAAAACATGATATATTCATTTTATAAAATTAAAAAATACCTTAATAGAAAAACTAAAAAAAATGGGGTCTTGTATATTTAATAACATAGGAAATAATGTATGGATTTAATTAAATATGAATATAATGTATTTTTCACAAGGCTTCGGATCAATACAAGCAAAGGAGGTGAACAGTGTGAATCCAATAGTAACTAAAGTAGAAAGTTGTGCTCACAACCAAGTGCATCTTAGATAATGAGGTATTCTGTATGAATCCAACGACGAAAGTACAATTTGTACTTGGATAGTTTTCTGACTCATACTACCATTAAACTAACAATCTTAATTATTTTTTTTATTATTTTTTAAAGGAAATATAGTTTTTAATAATGTAGTAAACTGTTCTTAGAGGAATATCTTCTTTTTCAGCTATTTCTTTAACAGGAACTCCATTTTCTTTCTGGATTTTAATACTGTTAATTTGTTCCTCATTATATTTGGTTTTTTTTCCTGTTTTAAGTTTTATGTTTGGATTAGAGAATTTTCTTCTTATATAATAAACTTTTTCAACAGGCAAGTTCATAATATTTGCAACTTCTAAAGGGGTTTTACCTTCTTGGATTAAATTAACTACTTTTGATCCTATATCTTCCCCATATTTTTTAGGGTGATTATAATTATATTTTGATTGAATAGAAACCCCCATACTGTCTAAAACCTCAATATATTTCTTTGAAATTCTATTATACAAACTTATTGGGCAGGTTATTCTTTTTAAATCAGGATAATTATCTAATAATTCAATGATGGTTTTATAGCTAACTGATTTTGTCATGTGAACTTCTTTTATTAAGTTAGTTATTTCATCATCTTTTAACACTGTATCATTTGGATTAATTTTTATCATTTTAATCATATCGTAATAGTTAATTGGATTTAGATTTAATCAAGAAATAAATAGTTTAATCAAATACTAAATGAAGTTTACATAATCTTTTAAATGAGTTTATATTCCTTATCCACTTGTTAATGAATTTTCTAATGTCATCGTACTGCTTTTTCATTTCTTTATCTTTAAGATTTTCTAAGTGGTCATTTAAAAATTTTAGATCATGTAAAATATCTATTACTTCATTTATTTCATTAAAAATAGTATTAGTTAAAAGTTTCAAATTTAAAATATTCTTATCTACTTTTAAATTATTCCAATCTTTTGATAAAACCATTAAATTAATTAACTTTAAATTATCTTCATTTTGTAAAATATTGGTTCTGAAAAGTTTATAATAGCTACTCCACTCTTCTAAAAAGTCGTTTGTTGAGATTATAAACTCTTCCTCAATTGACTTTACTTCATCATCTTCGAAGAATTCTTCTAAATTTTCTTCATCAAAGTCATCTTTTTGCCATTCATCAGTATAAAACTGATCAATAATTCCATTATCAAGTAATTTAATGTAATATCCTTGTAAAAGCTCGAATTCAGGTTTTAAATCATAGAAAAATGAGATTATATAAAGTAAATAGCTATTTCCTAAAATATCTTCTAATTCGCTGTAGATCATTTTTAAGATATTTTTAAGTTCTAAATTTGCTTCTTTTTTTAGATATTGTAAAATTGTATATGTGCTCTCAGAATTTTTTGTTTTTAAAATATCTAAAAGACTGAAAACATTAAATTCATCATTGAGAGTGCTTTTATCTTTTCCAATATTTAAATCATTATTATTTTTAATAGCTAAAATATGATTATTTTGATTTAATTTATCTTTAAGGGTTTTATTTTCAATTATTCCATTGTTTGTAAGATATTTTTCTAAGGTTTTCATTGAGTTGTTTGTAAAATCTTTTTTTTCATAATATTTTTTTAGTCTACTTAGAACATTATCAAATTCTTCTTCATTTGGATTAGCCATTCCTTGGTTTATTATGTATTTCACAGTTTCTTGAAAGCTATTCTGTCTAAATTCTTGGTTAAATTTGTTTATCGTGTTCTGTTCTTCTGATAAGAACCTATTAATATGCTCTTTTTCTTGCTCTGAGGTATCTTTTTTGAGTCTATACTTTTCAAGAACAACAAAACTATAAAAAATATCTGTTAAATTATTATTTGAAAGCTTACTCATTATTTTCTTTTTTTCTTGATTTAATTTTTTCTGTTCTTTAAGTGCAAAGTTTTCTAATTTATTTTTAAATAGAGTTTCAAATTCATTGTAATCATAGTAATCTTTGTAATAAAAGCCATTTGTTTTGATAAGATTTTTAAATTTACTAAGTTCTTTTATCTTATCTGTATCAATCTTTTCAAAAAGACCTACTTCTCTTTTGGAAAAATAGAAGTTAAATTCCTGAATATCTGATTTTTTTATTTTATTTTCAAACTCTTTTATTAGATCATTTCCATCGTCATTTAATCTTAATCTAGCTATTAGGAAATATAGTTTAATATAATCATTAAAAACTTCAAATTCTATTTTGTTGATTATAAATGAACCGTTTTTGTATTTGATTCCACGAGTTTCATATATATCAAACAATATTTCTCCTAATAAAGATGGTTCATATTTAATTTTTCTATTTACTATGGTTTTAGATATTAAACCATTAATAAATGAGATTACAAATTTGTTTCCAGTTATTTTAAATAGAAGTCCTTCCTCAATTCCAATATTAGAATTAAATTCAAGTACAAAATTTATGATTTCTATTATTTCATCTAAATTTTCTTCTAAGATTGAGATGTAAAGATTAATCACACGAATGTAGATATTTATCAACTCCATTATAAATGTATTATTCATAACTGTATTCATTAAGTATTTATTATAATTTAATTAGTTAATTAATTAGTTATTAGTTTAGTTAATTGATATGTTATTTTTAGTTCATTGTGTTATTATATGACTATTTTTTTCTCTTAGGATTGTAAGGAAACCAACCTTTTTTAACTCTTTTTTCTTGTTCATAAACTTCGTGAATACTCCATAATAATGAGAAACCTAAAACACCAGAAATAATTGAAAATATTGCATCTTCTAAGAACATAGAGAGGATTAGAAATATAACTCCACTTAATAGAAATATAGGCCATATTTTTTTCCCAATGTAGTATTCTCCTTTAATAACAACAGGATGCAATATTCCTATAATTAAAAATGAAATCAAACCAATTATTATTCCTTCAAAATACATTTTATCGCCTCTGCTTAATTTAAATTTTAAAACAAACAAATATTTTCATTATTTGATTATTATATCTCTTATTATTATATCTCTTATTTCATTTTTATATAAACGATGTTTTCTATGAGTATTCTTTCTATATGAACAATATTATAATTATATATTAAATAAGATTTATAATAATTTATATATCTATAAATATTTTTTTTCATTTATACTTCTTGTTGAAATTTTTTAATTATTATATGATGATTAATTATTTAAAGTGATTGTGACAGATGTTTAATAAATCATTATCAGATGTTTAATAAATGGTAATCTTAGAATATTCAATTATCATCAAATAAATTGTAGGTGATTAATATTAGTTTGATAATAGCTTATATTGGAAATAAAGGCTCTGTAATGGTGGGTGATAAAAGAAAAATAGCTTTCTTTGGAGAAAAATCAAATAGGGAAAGATTAGAAGAAAATTTATATTCTGGAGTTCTGAAAACAGATGAAGAATTTTTCAATAAAGCCAAAGAATTGAATATATCTTATAAAATCACAGAAGACGCTGTTAAAATAAAAAGTTTAGAAAATGCTCTTGTTGGTGAAGTTAGTACGAGAACAACCTCAGAGACTAAGAGAAAAAGAATATATGCCACGACCAATGCCTATAAAATAGTTGAATTGTTAGGCTCAGAAATCGTATCTTCTGAAAGTGGAAAAGGATCTATAATTGTTTTTGGTAATAAAATAACAAAATCTTTAGCTAACAAATATATAAACGAATTCTGGAAGTCTAATGTTAGTTTAAGATTTGTAGGAGATATTTTCCTTAAGGTATTTGAAAAGGTTTCAAGTGAAACATCATCAATTGGTAAAGAATATGATGTTCTTATTCAGCAAACTAATTACACTCATCAAAAAGCAATAGTTTATTTAGATAATTTAATTGAAAGAGATATTAAGCTATTAGACAAATTTAGGGAAAAATTAGAAATAGACTTGTCCCAAACCAATAAGAAAATACAAATGGCATCAAAGATTATATATGGAGGAAAAATTGGTAAAGTGTCTAATATGGAAGGGAATATGCTACAAGTAACCTTAAATCCTGATGTTCAAGCATTTGATGCAGATTGGAACTTAATTGTAGAGCCTGGAGGTAATGTTATAATGTTTTTATCTGATGGTGAAGTTGGAAAGATTGGAGATGAAGTTGTTATTGAAAATGAATCTTTATGTTTAAAAAGGAGCAAATCTCCTTTAAGTTGTGATATAATAATATCCAGGGTTTAATTTATATTAATTTATAAAAATTTGATCGACTTTTCTGACTTTTTAAGGTGATTTGGGAGACAGAGTTTCCATTTGTTTTGAGATAGGAACTTAGGAATGAATGGCATGTTTTTAAAGTTTAAGTTTGGATTTATAGGGATAATATGAAAATAACATTTTTAGGAACTGGTGGAGGAAGGTTTACCACAATATCTCAAAAAAGAATGACTGGAGGATTTAGAATCGATGGGTTCGCTGGTAAAAACTTCCATATTGATCCAGGACCTGGTGCTTTAGTGCGGTCTCATGAATTTGGATTGGATCCAAGTGATTTAGATGTTATTTTTGTATCCCACGCTCATACAGACCATTATAATGATGTGGAAGTCCTTATTGAAGCTGTAACGCAGGGTATGACCAGACAGAAAGGTTTGATTATAGGTAGTAAAACTGTCTTCGAGAGGTATAGACAATGGGGACCTTGTATATCAAAGTATCATAAGTCAAAATCTGATTTATTAATGTTGTTTAGAGACCAAGAACTTGATTTTGATGATTTTCGTATCAAAGGAACAAAAACATCCCATGGAGATCCAACTGGTGTAGGTTTCCAACTTAACTCAAAAGATCTAACAATTTCTTATACAAGTGATACAGGATATTTCTCTGATATTCATAAGTATCATGAAGGAGCAGATATTTTAATCGCAAGTGTTTTAAGACCTGAAAAAAAATCTATTAAATGCCATATGTCAACAGATAGTTTTATAAGTTTAATTAATGAAGTAAAACCAAAATTAGCTATTATGACACACTTTGGACTTAAAATGATTCAAGCTATTCCAGAGAAAGAAGCCCAAAATATCGAAGAAAAAACTGATGTGCCAGTTATAGCAGCATTTGATGGAATGTCTATTGATATAGATTATAAAGATCCAAGTAACTTTAAAATAGAATATTTAGAGAGAAAGTAATAAGTAAGAAACTATTGTCCTTCTTACTTTTTAAAAATAGAATTTATAATTAGTTTATAATTAAAATTAATAATATTTAATATAATACTTTACTGAAATTTATTAACATTATATATTTTTATTATTTATAAAATCTCTGATTTTATAATTTAGAAAATCGAAGTTCTTCTTTAGTTCAAAATTTTTTATTTTGAACTTAGATAATCTTCGATTATCTTTAAATTTTTAAAAAGAGTTAATATATCTTAGAATTAAAAATTAATCAATTTTAAGAATATTTTTTAAATAAAAAACACATAAATGAAGTTATATGGATAAATTGTGATAAATTCCGTATTCACAGAAAAATATGGGGATAATAATGGCAAATCGTGATAATAGAACTGATAATACGAGTATGTGGTCTGTTGGTAAGATTTCTGATGAGAATGTTTTGGCAGATATAGCAAAAAATGCTAAAAACCTCAATGTCCGTAGGAATGCTGTTGGTAAGATTTCTGATGAAGTTGTTCTGGCAGATATAGCAAAAAATGCTGAAGATCTAATTGTTCGTAGAGATGCTGTTGGTAAGATTTTTGATGAGAATGTTTTGGTTGATATCATTAAAAATGATGAAGATCCAAGTGTTCGTAGGGGTGCGATTGATAATATTTCTGATGAGAATGTCTTAGCAGATATAGCAAAAAATGCTGAAGACCCAATTATTCGTAGGTATGCTGTTTTCAATATTTCTGATGAGAATGTCTTGGCAGATATAGCAAAAAATGATAGAGACCCAAGTGTTCGTAGGGGTGCGATTGATAATATTTCTGATGAGAATGTCTTAGCAGATATAGCAAAAAATGCTGAAGACCTAAGTGTTTGTATTGGTGCTGTTGGTAAGATTTCTGATGAGAATGTCTTGGCTGATATAGCAAAAAACACTGAAGATCCAATTATTTACAAGTATCTAAAAAACAGTAATATTGCTTGAATTAAATTCGAATATTTTTAATGAATATTATAAAATTTTGGGAAATATTATATGGTTTGAATTAATATTATGTTTTTAAATAATCGTATCCACTTTGAATTTTAAAATTTCCTCTTTCTCCAAACCAATTAATTTAGGTAATTTTCCAAAGGTAGTTATTGAGTCTCCAAGAATTATTAAGACTCCAATAATATGTTCTTCAAATTTTATGGCTGAATTTAAACCCTTTTCAACTGCTATTTTGTCTGTTTTCCCTGTAACATTATTTCCAATAGCTGTTGCAATAGCATCAGCAATACTTGCTTTTTTAGCTATTACAGAAACAGAATCTCCTCTACCATGACTAAATGAATAACCAACTGTTCCAGAAGATGTGCACAATCCAAGTGGTGATTTTTGAGGCTTAAATTCAAATCCAAGTTCAGTTGATATTGAAGAATTACCAGCATATATTCCACAAACCATTTTCCTATTTTTGTTGATAAAGGAAATATCACCACCATTATTTACAACTGAGAATTTCGAACCTTTTCTTGCAAATTCTTCAATAGCTAATTGAGATATAGTTCCTGCAACAGCTGCCATAGGTCCAACATTAGCTATTTCACTGGCTTCAACCATTAATTTGATAATATCTGATTCTTCATCATTTTCAATATAAACTGGTTCATAGGAACTAAAAAAATTATAATGACTTGAGATATAATTTTTAAGTTCATTTCTTTTAGATATAATAAAATTTTCTAAAGAATCAGGGTTTATATCTGAAATTACATTTACCTGTGTTTCTTCTATTTTTATTTTTTTTTTAAACATAATGATCGTTACAATATTATAGTACTTCGATTAATTTTATAGTATAAAACTTAATTTTTGGCAAGGACTTTTCGATTTATTTATATATAATATGATAGATTCCATGCTAAAAATTTGGTGCTATACTATGTTAATATAATATGTTTTCATTATTTGTAAAATCTCTGATTTTATAAGTTAGAAAATCTTTGATTTTCTTTAAATTTTTAAAAGTTTAATAAGTCTTTAAATTCAAATTTAAATAATTTAAAGAATAATTTTCAATTAAGATTTTTAAATAAATGTTATAAAAGTTTGAAGAAACATTATTAAGATAAAAATTTTGTATTTTAATTTTTTTGTTTTTTCATTAAAACATTTACATTGTTAATAAAAGTATTAGATATTATGATTTTTAATTATAAATTGATTTAATATAATTTTATGCGATGAAATTTGATTTTTTGAAAAAATGACTTCTGATGAAACTTAGAAAACAGAGTTTCTCCCACTATCTTCTTGATAGCTTTTGATGAAACTTAACTTGTTAAGTTAGAAAATCTTTGGTTCCGAAGGCATGAGGAACTTAGGGAATGAAATTCTCGTTGTTCCGAAGGCATGAGGAACTTAGGGAATGAAATTCTCGTTGTTCCGAAGGCATGAGGAACTTAGGGAATGAAATTC
>JAISTD010000148.1 GCA_031272765.1 Candidatus Methanovirga australis
CGATGTTTATAGTCATGTTCAAAGCCTTAATAATCCAATATGGTTTATCTGATCCAGAATTGGGATAAGAAGTCTCATGTGAGTAGATTATCCTAAACGAGACATTCCTTGGATGGTCACCCATACCTGATAAAGCTACAATAATGGTTATTTTAGAGAAAGATTAACAAAATCTGGAGTAATGGAAGCTATGGTCTTCATTCAATGAAATCATAGATAATTATGGATTAGAGTCTGGAAGGGAGTATGAGTCAGGATGCAACTTACCTAACAAGATCCAGGTCATCAAAAAAAAACTCACCACGAGGGTTAAAAGCCAAACTTTTAAAAAAGCGGAGAATCATAAATTCTCCTAAGTCTCTCATTTCATTCGAAACAAAAGTTTGATCAAAAAGTTTTAATCAATATTTCCAAAGGAAATTTAGGAAATTTTAATTTCCGTTTTTTATTTCGAGTGAAACGAGAAATTTAGAAAGAATAAAAATTTAATTGAACTATGAAAAATTTAGTCAATATAAAAATTATTAACCAACTTAAAAAAAATTGAAAAAAATTAATCAAAATATAATACAAAATTGTAACAATAAGAATTATGGGGTAAAAATTAAGATATGATTAATAATCAAACAACTAACCCAATAACTTGTATTATAATTTGTATCAATGAAAAGATAACCTCGTAATCAAAATTTTACCTCAAAAATTTAAAATAAACTTAAAAGGTGATAAAATGAAAAAAATTTGTATGGTACTAATATTGATAGGAATGATAACTATTCCAATATTAAATTTGAATGCCTCAATAATTAATGTTGATAAATATAGGGAAGGTGGATTAGCCTCAGCAATTAGTCAATCCACTGATGGAGATACAATACACCTATCTCCTGGAATCTACACTGGTGAAAACTTCACAAACTTACAAATAGACAAAAAAATAGCTATTGAAGGAGATAATGTTATTATTGACGGTGAAAAAAAGAATAATATCTTCTCAGTTAAGGAAAATGGGTGTTTAACTTTAACCAATATTACAATAGTTAATGCTAATAGTAAATATGGTGCTGGAATATATAATGAAGGTTATAATCTTAGTATAATCTCTTGTAAATTCGTTAATAATAGTGTAAATAGTGAAGGTGCAGCTATTTATAATACTGGGTCAAATAATATGAAAATCATTGACTCTGAGTTTATAGATAACCAAGCAAAATACGGTGGTGGTGGAGTATTATACAATGATGGTTCTAATGTATTAGTGATAAGCTGTAACTTCACTAATAATCAAGCTCCTGGTGCTGGAGTAATATACAACTATTATTCTGCTGGAAATTTTACTATTCTGAAATCAAACTTTGTTAATAATAAAGGAATAGGTTATTGTTCTTCTGGAGGAGCAATCGTTAATGAAATATCAAAGAATATGGTAATATATCAATCTTCTTTTACTAATAACTGTGCAAGTTTTGATGGTGGAGCAATATACAACTATTATGGGGATGGATTTAAGGTTTATGATTCTGAATTTAGAAATAATAGTGCATACAATTCTGGTTCTGCAATTTATTCTGATTTGAGTTATTATGTGGAAATTGGCAACAGCATATTTTTAAATAACATTATCTTTCCATTGGATGAAAGAATTGATGATGCTGGAGTAATATTTCTTCGGGGAAGCTGTGAAACTGAGAATTTAACTATAAATGATAATAATCCCAATGAAGTGATATACAAAGAATTATAAAATTTAGCAAATTATTACTTTTAAATAAAATATTTTATTTTTTTTTTTAACTTTTCCTATTAATGTTACATTATTTGATGAAAATTAGAATAAGTAGATAAACCAATAATAGATAAATAGTATGTGGATACTATTAAAATTATTCCCATGAAAATAATTATAAAAAAATCTAAATGAGTGCGAATATTATTACTACTTTTTCTATAAAAATAATTTCTTATTTTTTTATTCTGTAATGTTAAGAATAATAATGGTGCTAATGGAATAAAATATCTTCCTCTCACACCAAAAATAAAATAGGGTGGAACAATCCCATTTATTGTCCAATTAGATGCTGCAAAAAAAATAAAGATTATTCCTATAAAAAAGATTAAAAGAGAGACAATTTTTTGACTTATGACAATTTTTTTGAATTTTTCAGGAACTTTTTCTTTAAACATGCTTAAATCTATCATTGAAAATAAAATCAATAGAATAACATAAGAATATACAATTATTAAAGGTAATGGGTTAGTTGCCCATCCAAAACTCCCAATGAAACTTGTAAGATAAAAATTACCTCCGATTAAAATAGAATTCGATAATCTAAAAAGAAAAGGGTTGATAGGTGGTTGTAGTGGATTTGATATAGATAAAACAGGAGTAACCCCAATAAAATGATTTAAAAAACCAATTATAGTATTATATTGTAATAAAACAAAAAATATAGATGGTAAGAACATGAGCAAAAAATATATTAATTTAACTTTTATACTATTAAACTTTGAGTTAGGAATTATAAAAAATAGTAATCCAAGCAAAGCATATAATTGCTTTGATAATGATAAAGCTAAAACACAAATTGCAAGAAGTGCAATATCTTTTTTATTAATTTTATTATCTTTAAATGC
>JAISTD010000017.1 GCA_031272765.1 Candidatus Methanovirga australis
TTATAATTTATTTCTTTTACGAACTTCTTTTAACATTTTTTTATCAGGTTTAGGTAATTCATAATCATTTCTTGGATTATTACTTAATGACATACCTGTTAAAGTAGGTTTCATCATTAACATATCAGGTTTTAAAGGTATTTTATAAATAATTATAGGGTCTATTGAATAAGACATTTTTTTAGTTAAAAATAAAAAAGTGAAGTGAAACGAACGAAGTGAGTGGAATTATTCTTAAAAAATACTCGTTTCACACATATTAAAGAATATTAGGTTTAGGATTCTCTTCAAGATAAATATCTTCTTTTTCATTTTTAATTTTAGGTTTTGTAATCATATCTTGGATGGCTTTTGATTTCAACATTTTTTCATTTTTTCTTTTAATACCATCCTCAGTATATTCATTAATTTTATCCATTTTTTCTTTTACTGTTAATCCTTCAAAAATATCAGGACCTTTACCATAACATTTTTTATTACGGAATTTTTTTGAAGGTTGAGGTGCTTGTTTAGGTGGTGGTTGTATTTCTTCATCATCATCCTCATTAATCTCTTCTTCTTCAATTACTTTCTTTTTAACTATTTTCTTTTTACGTTCTTCTTTTTCTTCTTGTGTTATGATACGTTTTAATTGTATTTTATCACCTTTAATTTTACGAACTGTATAACCAGCTTTTTCTACTTCTTCTGTTTGACCTTCATCCCATAATTTTAATAAACGAAGTCTTTCATTTTTAGAAATACGAACACTCATATTTTATAAAAAAGAAAAAAAAATCAGATTTTTTATTTTCTGTAAAAAATGACGACAACTTATAATGTTATGATGAATGATAAATTTTTGACTTCTTTTGAAATACCAATGGAGTTAAGTGAAGAACAATTAAGTTTGTTTAAATTTAAAGTAGTTAAAGTTAAGAAAAATAAAAAATTATTTTCTCAAATAATTGCTAAGAGAATGAAAGAAGAAGAAGATAAATTAGAATGAAAGAAAAAAATAAATTTTTATTTTTGTTTAAAAAAAATATGAAGAATTGTATTTGTAGATATAATTATAGTAAGAAAGGTCAAAATAATGTAATGAATAGAATTATATTTGAACAAACAACTAATAGAGGTATAGCTCAACCTGGTAATGTAAATCCTGTTGAACCTCCTCCACAAGAAGTAGCTCCTCAACAAAATATACCAGAAGGTAATAATTTATATTCATATCATCATTGATATTTTTAATTTTAAATAAAAGATATATGTTTAGAGATATTCCTCAGGAATTTAAAATAAATGATAGTGAAGAATATGAAGAAAGTGAGGAAGAAAGTGAGGAAGAAAGTGAGGAAGAATTATTAAATGATGGTGATACTTATAGATGGGATTTGTTTTTTATGTCTTTAATAAAAGGAGTTAAAGAAACATTTAATCAAAAAGATATACCTATTCATAAAAGTTATTTAGAATTATGGTTTAAATTACAAGGTAAAGAAATTGATTTAAAAATAGAGGAAAATATATTAATTTGTGGAAGTGATGTGAGAGTTATTGATTGGGATGGATATAATGTATATACAATGAATGGGATTGACTTCACAAATGAAGTGAAAATTTTAGATAAAGTTGGTATTAGTAAAGATTATGTTTTATACAGGATTGAAGACCCTTTGTTTGAAACCTGATGTAGTAATAGGAATATTATTAGGAGGAGGTATAGGAGTAGGTGTAGGTGTAGGAATTAGTGGAGGTTGTGGAGGTTGAGTTGGAGGAATAGTTTGAGGTGGAGGTGTAGTTTCTTCTTTTATTTCTACAATTTCATTCTTATTTTCTTCATCAGGTTCAGCTACAAAATTACTTATAGATCTATACATAGCATTAGTTTTATCAGCTAATTTTTTTCTTTTCTTTTCACTAAATTTATTATCTTTTCTTAATAATTTAAATTGTTCTAAAAACATACTATTCATCATCATTTGCATTTCACGGAATAAATTAGCTTTTGTCATTTTACTCTTAGGATAATACATACGAGGGTCATTAAATGGATTATATTCTTCATTATTATTATTATTAGTATCATCATATATTTCTATATTTTCATTATTATCATTATTATTAGAGATATTATTATTGGTATTATTAGTATTAGAAACTAAATTATTAGGTAAATTATTTTTTATTTCACCACTATCTTCTGTTATTTTATGGATATAGAATTTATTAGGATTTTTTTTATAAGGATGAACTTCATATTTAGTATTATCTAATGTTCCATTTTTATAAGCATCAATAATAGCTTTACGTTCTTCTTCTGGTATTTTAGATTTGAACGGATTGTTCATATTTTTTAATTTAGAAAAAAATAATAAAAATTAATGAGTTCTACTGAATTCGCTTTAATAGTTGTTATTTTAGTAATTATAATTTTTATGTATTGTAGTATATTTGGTATTCAAGTTAGTGTATCAAGAATGTATCAAAAAATGGAAAATGAAACACAACCTCAACCATATATTCCTACTTTACCTGCTAATTTACCAGTTGAACAACCTACAATTAATCCTTATGAAAATAATATAGTTTAAAGAAGTGAGGTGAAGTGATCTTAATCTACTTCTTCAACAATAATTCTATTTAAATGATTATGAATACTCATATTACTATGTCCTCTCAACTTACTATATACTTCATATAATTGTTTAAGATCATAGCCTCCTGTGGAGAATTCCTTACATAAATCAATAAAGTCCTCTCTACCAAAACCAGCCCAAATAACACAATCACTTGCTAATCTACGAACAGTTTTACCAATACCTTTTGTGCTTTGTTGAGCTATTATACATGTCGTTTGATAATGACGACATTTAGTTAATAATTTCACTAATTCATCACCTTTTCTTTCTAACAAACTTGAACCCAAAAAATCATCCAATATCAATAAAGTAAAAGCTGGGAATATCGGATTTCCATAACGTTCTAATTTATGTTTAATATAATTTTTAGTTAGTTCTAATGTAGATAATTGATGTTTTATAGCTAATTCTTTCATTAATTTTGGAACTATTTCTCCTTTTGATTGGACATATTTCATTATAGCATTTAATTTCTTTTTATGTTTTAAATGAATAGCTAATCTTTTTAATATGTCGTCATGTTTTACAAATTCTATTTTAGTTTTTACAACTTTCTTAAAAGCATCTACTGTTTTATCATTTTGATCACTTGTAGAAGAAAAAAGTATATTATTAAAATAAGGTTTATTCGGTGATAACATATCAGTATAGAGTATGAAACTCATAATTTTATATGACTTACCAGAGGATTGTTTTCCTATGAATAATATTACACCATTTGTTCCTAATAATACTTCATCACTAAAAGGTTCAATTTTCTCAGTATCTAATTCTTTATCATTTTTAGATAATACATTTTCCATTAATTGACGAACAACAGGCATTAATTTAGGATTTTCTTCTTTATTTTCATTTTCAGGTGAAGTGATAGTAGGATTAGTATTTTCATTTTTTAATGGAGCAAATAGAGGTAATATATTAGTCGGTGGTTTAGTATCCTCAGCAATTTTCTCAGGGTATGATTTTGGTTGGCATATATATGGTATTGTTTCTTTTGGTTTAGGAGTTGTGAATGGGTCCTCAGGAAATATCATTCTGCGTAAATAACTTTTAAATTTATTTTTCTTCATTTAAATTAAAAAAAATAATAAATAATGAGTGAAATAGCACCAGAATTAGTTAGATTAAGTATATATAAAGAAAATACTCAAACAAATACAATTCCGAGTTATTTTCCTAAAAATAGTAATAGAAGAATATATCCTTTAAATAATTGTTTTGAAGATAGTAAAATTAAACAAGATGAAACTTATAGTATTATTCAATCATTAAATTTAAAATTCCCTGATAAAATATGTCCTGATGAATTAAAAAATAAATATAAAAAAACAGAAATTATATATGCTGGAATAGATACACCAGTTGATGATTTAGTTAATTATAATTGTGATAAAGATGGTAATTATTTTAAAATTGTTGAGAAAGATATTTTTGATCAAAGTAAATATGAAGCTGATTTTCAAAATTTAAGTAAATATTATAATAGTAAATGGCATTTAGTTTTAGATCAAGATTTTACAAGTGTTTTTTGTAAGGCAAGACATATACAAGTTCAAAAAATTGATTTTGAAATTAAATCTAAAAAATATATTAAAGAAATGAATAAAAGAAAGAAATGGTTGAATATATTAGATGATTATGATTTTTATTTAAAAGATAATAGAACTAAATTTGAAAATATATTTCAAGAATATAAAGATAAAATAAATGATAAAACACATATAATAGATAGTGAAATGAAAAAATATATTTTAAAATTCAGTAAAGATAAAATTAGTGAGTGTGAAAGTATAATTAATAATGAAATGAATAAAGAATATTTTTTATGTAGTTCATTTGCTCCACATTTAAGAATTGGTAGTATTCATGAATTACCTCCAAGTCCTATTAGTGATACAATGTATATTTATATGGGTAATCCTAATATAGAATTATGGATTGAAGATGAATTTCATAATATAATTGATTTAACTAATTATGAAGTATTAAAAGGGAATGTTAGTTTGAAATTAATTGTTGAAGGAAGAATGTAAAAGTGAGGTGAAGTGAAAAAAAATAGGAGAGAGAAAATTCCAAGAAAGTGAGGTGAAGTGAATTTGGAGAATGTTCTTTAAAAAATATTATTTTTTTTTTTTACTTTTTTTATTATTAAAAATAGGAATTATAAAAAAAAGATGAGTGGATTAATGAAACCTCAGCAATGCAGTGAAATGCAAACGAGTGTAGATGTTAGTCAAAAAAGTAGTATAGTTTCAGCATTTGATCAAAAAGATGAAGCTTTTAGATTTCCAGATACACAAAAAGGTTGTTATAAATGGGTTCAAGCTCCAAGTTATAACTCACCTAATCCTGTAAATAGTAATAGTTATACAACTATATGTATTAGTGAAGGAGCAAATTATATTACTGATATTAAAAGTAGTTATTTTATATGTGAATGTTTCTTTACTTTTGATTTATCTAAACCTATTATACAACAACATTGGCAAGAAAGTAATAAAACAAATTCAGGTCAATATGAAAGAATAGGTTATGATCAAGTTGTATTTGTAGGTTGGAAAAGTAGCATAGAAGCAGTCCAGAGATATGATTTAGTAATTAATGGTCAAAGTGTTTATTCACAAAATTTTGTAGGTGAAGAAAGTTTTTGTTGGAATCAAACATTAAGTGATAGTGTTTTAAATAATAGTCCATATGTATATACAAGCTATGATAATGCAAGTAAAATGGATCCAAGAGTTTGTGGAACATATTTATTATTTAAAAGTCAAACTTTTGATGATGAAGGTGATGGTCAAACTCATCAAATTAAGAAATTTACTTGTAGATTCCCTATTAAAATACCTATTGATAATTTTTATATTTTACGTGAATTAGATACTATTCATTCATGGATGGGTAAATGGGAAATTAGATTATATTTCAGTCCTAATAATTTAGTTTGGCTTCCTATTAAACCTGAGGTAGTAGATAAATGGTTTAATTCATATGTTAATAATATGCCTATTGAAATGCTACCACCAACATTAGGTTCTCATGTATGGCATCAATTTGAAGTTGATAGAAGTGAAATTCATGCTGGATTAGCTCATGAGAAAATTAAAAGATGTAAATTAATTCCATATTCAGGCTTTGGTAAAGATATGTTCATACAAGATTGGATGGGAATCCCAGAATGTTGGGGTTGGTTAGATAAAAATGTAGCAGAAGATGATAATGTTAGATGGAAAGGAAGTAGTCAATTTGTTCAAATGCATGATAAGTTAAAATTAGCTGTATATTTTGGGAATGATGAAAATGGTAAAAGACATCATTTATGTTATCAACAATGTGAATTCTTTGCGGATAGTAAAAATGATGCTTTATGGAAAAATAAAGGGAAATCTTATAATGATGTTCCTTATACAATTTTACCTGATAATAAAGGTCCTATATTCCAAAATCTTACAATTAGTCTTGTTAAGATGGAATGTTATCAATGTGAAGTAGTTTTATGTCAAGATATGATAATAAGTGAAGTGAATAATGCTTTGAAGATACGATATTTAGGCGATAGACCTTATACAATTATGGTGAGTATTATATATGTGAGTAGATTTACTGGTATGCCTACAATGGGAGATATGGTTATTAAGAATCAGCCTAAGAATTTCATGATGGTTTTGTGTCAAAGTGTAAATAATGTAAGTTGTATGATGATATTACCAGCGAGATCTCATAATCAACATACTGTTTTCTTTCAACCTAATGTTATAAGTTATCAATTACAATTAGGTGAATATGGAACATATCCAGTAGAACCTTTTAATAGTTTCCATAATTTTAATGAACAATTAAATGGTATTAAATGTCTTCATTATGTTCAAGATTCATTAAACTTTACAAGGAATAAATTATTAGCTATGCCTATGCATTTAGCTTTTCAATATTGTCCTAATACTTTTATACAAAGAACACAATATGATGAGAATAGTGGTATAATTAAACATCAAAATATGTTAGAATTACATGGTGCTCCAAGTTTTAATGGTAAAGTTATGAATCAAGATTTAAGTAATTATGTATTTTATTTACCATTTAGTCATCCTGAGGTATTTCAAAATGGTTTAAGTAGTCCTGTAAATGTTTTGAATATTAAATTTAGTGGGAAATTTATGCCTATAACTAAGAATAGGAAATTTAGAACTCCATGGATGATTGCTTTTGTTGTTCATGGGATTTTAATGATTAGACCTAATATGGGAGGTGATAATGCAAGTGTTATATTCAGTGATCGCACTCTCATGAGTAATAGTTAAAGAAAGTGAAGTGAAAAAATTAGAGAGTGAGAATTCCTAAAAGTGAGGTGAAGTGAAAAATTAGGGAGTGAGAATTCCTAAAAATCCAAGAAAAATGAGGTGATGTGAAAGAACGACCATATGAGTGAAGAACCTACTCCTCAACCTGAACTCCAAGAAATTCTTAATCAATTACTGAAAGAAGTTAGTCTATTAAATACAAGAGTTGGTATTATAGATCGACAAATGGAAAATATTCATGTTGAATTTAGTCATATTAGCTTTTGTCTTACAGAACATAAAGACCATATAAAATCAGTAGAAAAAAAAGTAGAAGATAAACATATAGGAAACCAAATACAAACTTTACAAAAAGAAATTAATGAATTAAAAACAAAAGTTGGTGCTCATGAAAAACAATTGGAAGAAGATAATCATATTAGATTTAATCGTCTTGAATCTTTTCTTCTTAAACTCCCTCAATTAAATGATACTTAATAAAAAAACCCAAATTATTTATTTTTACTTAAAAAATTATATATGCATAAATTTAAAAGTAGTATTCCTATACATAATCATGTGAAATTAAAAACAAAAGCACCTACTAAATCTATCTCATTACATATACAAAAACCTAATAGTAAGAAAAGTAAATTAAGGAATACACTCCAACGAAGATTTAAAAAAGATGAAAAGAAAGCAAAAGATAAAATGAAGTTAAATGCTCAAAAAGAAAATACAAGTCAATTAAGACAAAATTTAAGAACTGTTCAAAAGATTAATGATTCTTTACAAAAACAAATTAAAAAATTAGTTGAGATTAGTGATAAAAATAAAAAACCTAATACTGAACAATCTAATAATAATAATAATCCTAATAATAATACTCCTAATAATCAACAATCTAATAATAATCAACCTTCTAATACCTCTAATAATAATAATCATTTTGAAAAAAATGAATCTAAAAAAGTATTACCTGAAATAAGTGAAGTGAAACAATTATTAAAAAAAGCTACTTCTTCACACTCTAATAATAATTTAAATTTATTACCTACATCATTCACCTCAACCAATGAAAGAATTCCTATACAAACTCATTCACAATTACCTCTTCAAAGAACTCCAACAGTATCAACAAGTGATCCAATGGACTATATTAATACAGAACAAATTATGGGTCATTTCCGTAGAAATTTTCCTAATCACCCGATAGATTCAACTCAATTAATGGGTTTTGGAGGACAAGTATTAAATTCATTAGGAGATGCAATAGCTTTAAGTAATTCTGGAAATACTCTTTACGGATTAGCAGGTAAAGTAGGAGGTTCTTTATTATCTTTTTTACAAGGTCAAGCTAATATAGATCGTAATAATAAAATTAAAGAAAAATCTCAAACTAATGATTTACAAAGTTTTACTCATCAAAAAGAAAAAGATAAAAAATATAAATTTAAAGAACAAAGATTAATAGAAAAAAGAAAAGATTTACAAAATGATTTAAATAGACAAGAAATACGTAGAATAGATTTAGCAAGACAAGCTCAACAATATAATTATGTTTGGAATAGATGGAGAGAAATGAATAGATTAAATGAAACAAGAGCTAATCAATGGAAAATGGAAAGTGAAGCTAATTTTAATAAAAGTATTTTAATAGGTAAATGGCAACAAGATAAAATGCTTTTTGATCATAATAAACAAGAAAAAGAAGTTAGTAGTGATAAATTAAGTGAATATCAAAGAAATGAATATAATAAACTTCAAACTAATAGATTTAATCAATTATCAAAAGGTAAAACTTATTATGAATATCATCAAAATGAAATTACTGATAAAAGTATATTAAATAAAGAAAAAACTCATATAGGTTTAACTAAAAAATTATTAGAAGAACAAGTTAAAAAATCTGCTAAAAAACATTGCACTATAAAAACTTTTGATAAAAATCAAATTAAACCTGATAAATTATTTAATTCTGGATATGATATTAATCAAATGCTCATTGAATTGACCGGTTCAGGATTTGGACCTTATGAAGAAATGAAAATAAGAACAGGTTCATGTTCAAGTATTTTTAGAAATCCTGAAAAATTAGCAAGTAAAATTGAAAGAGAAAAAGCTAATGATGAAAAATGGAAAAATGGTTTAAAAACAGTAGTAGATATATCAAAAGTAGGTTTAAATGTTTTAAGTAAATTAGCACCTGATCAATTAGTATGTAGTGGTATTAGTTGGTTAAGTAATAAATTATTTGAAAAAACACCTGAAAATATAGGTAAAGTATGGGATGCTATAAAAAATCATGGTAGTGAATATATTGGATTATTAGGTAATGCAATAGCTATGGCTAAGGGAGTAAATCTTAATTATGAACAATTACAACATAATCCTGATCAATATTATGCTTTAACTAAACAAAATTATGAACAAAGATTAAATCAACAAATAGGTAAATGGAAACCTTATAGTGAAAAATTAAAAAGTTTATCTGTATTAGAAACTAATGAAGATGTTATAAAAGAATTAAAATTAATGAGTAAAAAAATGAGAGAAAAAGGTTTATATGATAAGAAAAATGAAGTGAAACCTGAATGGATAGAAAATGAATTAAAAAAATTTCCTAATAAAAGTATGGATGATATTAGAAATGATAAACAATGTGAAGCTATTGATTCATGGAATAAGATGATGCAAAATATAAATGGAACATTATATACTTCATTAGCTAAATTATTAATGAATATGTGGAATGATTATCAAAGACAAGAAAGAACTGATGAAACTAAGAAAAAATTATTTAAAATTGCATGGGTTAAAATAAAAGATAAATTAGAAAATAATCATATGGATGAATATGATATAGACGAGATGAAAACAGAATTTAGTAATTGTGGTTATGATAATGAAAAAATTAAAATATTTGAAGATACTTGGAATGAAACAGAAATATTAAGTAATAAAAAAATAATGACAAATAATTTAATAGATAAACCTAATTATAAAGATAAACATGATATGATTGAAGATATAATAAATAATAAAATTACAGAATTTCAAGAAATAATTAAAAAACCTTTATATAAATATAGTGAAGTTCTTAAACATTATAATAATTTTTATGATTTATATGAACAATTTCATCAATGTGATCCTTATGTTTTAAAATTAAAACAAAGTAAAAAAGTTTTGAATGAAATTAAAATTATGAATTTACCACATAATGATAATGTTGATAATCCTAATTTAGTTGAAGTAGAATATAGAAAAAATAAACAATATTTAACAGAAAAACAAAAGAAAATATTAAAAGATATTAGTATAGAACCTAATGAAAATAAAAGAGCTTTTCAATTATTAGTTAATATGTTAAATGGTGAATTAACTGATTTAGATAGTGTTTGGGATAAAAAAAATCTACCTCAAAAACATTGGATGAGAGTTTTATATAATTATTATTTTGTTGAAGATGATAAAGATAAAGAATATAATGTAGCTAAGGATATGTTAGAAAAATCAGGAATGTTAGGTGAAGTGGAATATGAAGAAGATATTAATGAAGTAGGTTGTGAAAATAAACCTGAATTGTTTGATGATAAAAAATTACCTATTGATGATCATATTCAACCTCCTAAAACACAAAAAATTAAAAAAATTAAAAAATTAAATCCATTAGAAATTATACCTGAAAGATTTGAACAAATTAAACAATATGTTATATTACATTCTAATGATTTTCCTGGTCAAAATTTAAATGAAATAGCTCAAAATTTAATTCAAGATCATTTATTTGATTCAAAAGAAGATTGGGAAAAAAGAATAGTTAAACCAGTAGAAAATACTTTACAAATATTAAATGTTCATGATATGAAACAAGCTTCAATAGAAATGAATAATGCTTTAAGATCTTATAAAGAATTAGAAAAATATAAAAGTATGGGTCCTAATGAATGGAATGAATTTTTAAATACTTATGCTCATACTCGTGAAGGTAGTGAAAAAAGATTAGAACAATTTATATTAGATGTTTATGATCCAGATGATGTTCATAGTATGTTAAATGGTAGTAATTGGCAAACTGTATTAAATGATAAAAATTATGTTTTAGCTGATTCTATGTGTAATTATTGGAAAAATTTAGTTATTTTAGTATTACATAAATTTGGTTTCCCTAATACAAAAGATTTATATAAAGTTTTATGTAGTAATAAATTAAGAAGTATAGTTTTTCAAGATCAAAAATGTATTTTTCAACCTGAATTTTATATGTGTAATAATCCAGTAGAAAGAAGTGAAAAATTCAAGGAAAGTAATGAATTAATGAAATTATTTATAGCTACTTATATTAATGAATTAACTACAAGAAGATGTTTAATAACTAATAGTGTTTTTCAAGGTGAAGTTGGTATGGATAATTTAAATCCATTAATAGGGAGTATTTCTAAGGAAAAAGAACAAAGAAGAGAATTAATTTATAATAATTGGTTAAATGGAGGTAATCAATCTAAAAATAAATTAGCTAAGAGTAAAACTATGACATATATACCTAAATTTGAATTTCCAAAAGAAAATTTAGATGTATGGGATATACCTGAAATAGATTATAAAGAACCTGATAAGAAAAAAGATTGGTTGAGAAAACAATTAAATAAATATAATACAGATAAAAAAATAGATTTAGATATATTATGGAAAGATATAATTTATACAAGAATTGAACAAGATGAAGTATTAGATATAGATGAAGAAATAGATAATTTTAAAGATTTATTACCTTATGAAAAAATAGATATTATTATAAATCATATTATTGATGAAAAAATACCTCAAATTTATGAATATAATATAGATCTAAGAAATATTACTCATAGAGGTGAAGATTATAAATTAAAACATAAAAGAATAAAATTAGATGAATGGACAAAATTACCTATGGATCAAAAAGTAGCATATTATAAAGAACATCCTAAATATTATAAAGAGAAAGATACATATATTAGTGAATGGTCTTTACATGATGAACAAGTTGGTTTAGATATATATTTATTAGATCAAGAAGAAAGAAAAAAAGGTGATCAAAGAAAAATTACTGAAAAAGATTATTATTTAAAAGCTACAAGTGAAGTGAAAAGATTTTTAAGATATCATGGATTAATTAAAGATGATTATGTTGATGGTCAATTTTTACCAAAAGTAGATACTTTACATGATAATATAATTAAAGATAGATATAAAGATTTAATTGATAAACATGATGATATGAAATTATCTTTAATAGAATTTGAAAGAAAATATAGTGAATATAATAAATGGAGATTACAATATTCTACTATACCAGAATTATTATTAAGATATAAATATTTAAATAAAACAGGTAATGAATTAAGTATTCCTAATAATGAAACTATTAAAGATTATATGAACAAAGTTAAATTATTAAGAGAACAAATAAAAAATAAAACTAATAATGAAGAAATTCCTAAATATGATGAATATATTACTAATCATCCAAAAATTAATAAAAGTAGTATATTACCTTTGGAACATAGAACACGATGGCATATGTATGGGAAGAAAGAAATGCCTATTGAATATAATGATACTGTTCATGATACTGCTTATGATTTAGCTATAAAAAAATGGGTTAATTATTTATTAAAAGTGTTTCCTGAAAGTAAATCTATATTTAATAATATTCATAATATTTGTTGTTTAACATTTAATGATTTAGAAAGAATTGAAAAAATATTAAAAGAGAATAGTAATGATATTAATTTATTATTTACTACTGGTGTTAAATATAATAATAAAATCAATGAAAGAATGACTAATGATTATGGTTATGCAGTAGCTATTTTAAAAGATTTATTAAAAACTTATCCTAATCAATTAGATCAAAATACAACTAATTTTATTAAAGGTTTAGATGAAAAGAAATTAAGTAGAGTTGTTAGTGCTAATATTAATTTTATTATTCAAAATAGAAATAATTTATTAAATTTAACTAATATATTAAAAGAAAATTTAGATACAACTAATATGAGTAGTTTTGATGCTTATGGTCCTAATATTGATTTAATTAGTTTATATGATAAACCTGTTGGTTATACTAAGAGTATTGAATATGATCAATATGAACGAAAAAGAGTTGATGCATTATATGAAAATAATAAAGAAAAAATAAAGCCAGATAATTATTTAGCTTCGTTTAGATATAGTAGTTTTGGTCAATTTTTAGCACCTTTATATTATGAAGAAAAATTAGAATTAGAAAATGATACAGAAGAAAAACATTATAAAGGGACAGATGTAATAACTATTGTTAAGAATGATGAGAAAGAATTAAGTTTTAAAAGTGAAAGTAAAGGGTTAGTTTATACTATATTGAAGAAAAATAAACCTAAATTAAAAAGAGCTATTAAGATAAATAATGAATTAATACCTATTGGTAAAAGTGAAGTGAATGAATACCAAGACGGAATTCATGGAGATATTACTACTACTAAATATCAATTAAATGAACAAGAAATTACTGTTGAAAAAAGAGTTGAGAAACCTATTGAGATGAAAAACCAAAATAAATCTATGGAAATATATGAGAAACCTACTACTCCTATTAATGTATTACCTGATGAAGCTTGGGAACATTCTCATAGTCAAATGAAACAAAATGGTTATAATCAAGCTTGTAATACAATTCAACCTAATTTAACTATGCATGATATTCAGGCTACACCTATGTGAAGTGAGGTGAAGTGAAAAATCAGGAGTGAGAAATTCCAAAAATCCAAGAAATGAGGTGAAGTGAAATACGAATGAAGAGAAATTATATTTTTTAGAATTCGTTCGAGGGTTGGTTTCCATTTCTTAAAACTTCACGTCTTCTATATAAACCTTCATAGATCATATACATTAATCCAAGTGGTCGATCAAGTTGGTCTGGATTTGTGTCGTCTTGAATTTCTCTAATACTATCTTTTAATAATTCTATTTCACTAAGTAATTCTTCACGGTATCGTGTGTTGTTGTTCATTTTTGAAAAATGATTATTTTTTTTATTTGTAAATAAAAAAATGAGTGATTACCATTATGAGTATGATAATTTCTTTGGTGATTGTTTAGTTTCAATATATAAAGGTAAAGAAAAAATAATGGAAAAACTATTATGGCATTGTTGGGAAGATTGGAAAGATGATGAATGGTTGAATATTTATAGTCCTTACAAAGAAGAAGATGTTGAAAGATTTAAAGAAAAATTTAAAGATAAACCTTGTAGTGAAGAATTATTAAAAAGATTAGGATTGATTTGAGATAAGAAGTGAGGTGAAGTGAATTATACTAATCCTCCACCAACACCGTTTCACTCGCATTAAAACATAACATTTTCTCCTTTTTTATTATATCTTGAACTTATAAATTGACTTGAAGTAAGCATATCTTCATCAATATTTTCTAAACCTAATCCATCACTATCTAAATCAATAATAGTATTTAAATTAATATTATTATTTTTACTTTTAATATCATTTCTAACATAAACATAAGCAAATCTTTTATTATTCATTATTTTAGTTTTTTGTATATGTTTATTATTTCTTTTAATAGGTTGATCAGTAGTTAAAATATAATTATAAGGTATATCTATATTTATATTCATATTTTGTGGTGGATCAAAATAACATAAAACATCTACTTTAAATATAAAATCTTCAAATAATTCATCATAATCTACATTTTTAAAACAAACTTTATGATAATTATATAATTCATTCATTAATAATATTTTATCTAATTTAACTTGAAATTCATCATTCCATCTACCTAAAAATTTACCTCTTTTATCAAATTTAATAAGATATCTTTTACTATTAATCCATAAATTGAAAATATCTATTAAAGAATAATCATAATTAAATGTATCATCTCTTAATGTATCAAATTCTAATTTAGTTAATCTTTTTAAATTATCTAATAAGAATTTAGGTTTAGATTTAATGAGGTAATGTAAAGTCATTAAATACTCATCATTATCATTTAATATGAAATTTCTTTTTATATTATGAGCTTTGAGGATTTTCATTAATTCTAAACTTATTTCAGCTGAACCACACATAGGTTCTATAAATATTGTCCAAGATTGTTTTAATATTAATTTGATTAGTATATTTTTCATATTAGTTTTACCTCCTAAAAATGGAAAAGGAAACAATTTATTAAATGAGGAAGGTATTATAAAATCAATCATATTTTAGTTGAAAATAAAAAGTGAGGTGAAGTGAAGTTAAAAAATAGAGGGTCGAGAATTCCTAAAATTCTAAGAAGTGAGGTGAGATGAAACTTGGAGATATTTTTTTACATTGGTCGTGGTCGATTCATAGCTTTGGTCAATACTTCAAAATATTCTTTTACCCAAGCTTTCCATTGGATTAAATAACACTCTCTGTCTTCATCAGTTTGGATTCTATCATGAATCATTAAAAGACTTATTAACCTTTCCTTTAATTGCTTGATACTATTATGTAGAGACATTTAAATAAAATATGTCAAAAAAAATAAATGTCCTTTACAATACCAGACTCTTGGATAGAAAATATTAAAAAGAAGCTAAAAGAACAAGAAGAACGAGATATGGAACAACCTATCACAGAAGCTGTAAAACAATTTCAACTTAAACAATTACAAAAACAAATAAATTATGAAACGGAAGTTGCTCTAAAACTTAAATCCAATGAAAAATAAAAAGTTTTCATTCATTTTTTTTCCTTAAATTCTTCTATATGTTTAGGTTCAGGCTCTTTTGCTTCATCTAATTCTTCATATTTACTTCTAAGATATTGATGATGATTCTTAATACAAGCCCATTTAGCTTTCATTACTTCATTCTTTTGTTCATTAACCCATTGATTAAATTCTCCAATCCTTATACTCATCATACTTTCCGGTTTATAATTATACCAAGGAAATAATTTAAAACAATCATCCGGCGTGGTCATTTAATAAAAAAATAAATTAATTTATTTTCTATTAAAAAAAATGAAATGTCTATTGCCAATATGGCTCAAAGAACATTTGCTTCTAAATTTGAAGAATTTACCTTTAACGCTGTAAATCATATACCCTTTCAAACAGATTGCTCTAATGAACAAAATACTATGGCTTTTTATCAAGTAGCTTCTATGTTAAAACCAACTAAAACATATTGTCCTATGTTATGGATTATTGATTCATCAGGATTAAAAACTTATCATCATATTAGAGAAATTAATAAATTTAGTAATTATCATCAATGGATTAATTTTATATCTACTCGTCAAAATAATAATATTCATAGTGATCAACAAGAAATAGAACCTGAACAAATTGTCCAAAGAGTTAATGAAGATAGATATGCTACAATGACTCATGTCCATCCAAGAGAATTAGGTGTAGTATTTTTTTCAATTAATCATGGTTCATTATCAAAAGTTAGACCTTGGTCTCCTCATACAGGACAATTTTGGATTTATACCCATAATACCTTATTAAATTTAACACCTTTACAAATTTTTCGTAATGTAGAATCTAAAAATTATTATGATTCATGTTTTATTCATACTATTAAAGAATCAGGATTATTTACATTAGCTACAATTGATTCTTTACGTTTTTTCATAAAGACTCGGAATTTTCCAAAAAGTAAAATTAGACATATATGTGAATTTTTAAATTGTAATATAGAAGTAATTACAATAGATGAAAATGGGAAAAAATATGTTTGGAGGTCTAAAACTTTACGTCAATTTAAAGATATGAATTATGATAAAAATTTAAGTATATATTTATGGAAAAATCATTATTTTATTAATAAACAATTTACAATTAGAGGTAAAGAATATGATCCAGTCCAAATAATTAAATCTTTATTTCGTAGAAAACTATTTCAACCAATAGATCCTATGTGTAATGAATTATTAAAATCATTAGAATATAAAAATAAAATACCTGATTATCAAACATTAGATTATGATGAAAAAGCTTGTAGATTATTTAAATGTAATAGTAAAACAAAAGAATATGATGTTATTATTTATAGTGATTTTGAAACAGATACTTCAACAGAATTTCATATACCATATTTAATTTGTTCATGTTTTATAGTTAATGGTAAAAATCAATTTATTAAATTTGAAGGTGAAGATTGTGCTGAAAAATATCTTAATTGGTTGCCTAATAAATCTTTAATATTTTTTCATAACTTGAAATATGATGGGTCCTTTTTTTTAAATACTAAGACTAATAAACAAACATGTCAAATTATGGAAAGAAATGGTCATATTATGCAAATTTATATGAAAGTTAAAAATAAAACAATGACTTTTAGAGATTCTTATGTTATGATTTCTCAACCTTTAAGAAATTTTCAACAAATGTTTCATTTACCTGTTCATAAAGAAGTTAGTCCTTATAAAATATATAATAGAGAAAATAGAAATAAAAGAAAAGTTAATATTATAGAAATATTAAATTGTTTAAAAAATGAAAATCCTTTAAATTATATTGAAAAACAATATTTATTTAATGATAATTGCTTACAATTAAAATTAATTAATGATAAAGAACATGATATAATATATCATTATATACGATCTAATGATCCATCTATTAATCCAAACATACAACAATCTATATCTATACATCCTATTAATCCCATAGATACATCCCAACGATCTATCCCTATAAATCCCATACATCCCATAGATACGATGGATACATCCCATAGATACGATACCATAAATCCCATACATCCTATACGTTCTATGCATACATCCCAACGTTCTATCCCTATAAATCCCATAGATACGATACATGAAAGCATACATCCTATTAATCCAATAGATACGATACATGTAGATATAATGGCTTATGCTATACATTATTGTGCGATGGATTGTAAAGTATTAATGTCAGGAATTATTCAATTTAATAAAGATTTACAATCAATCTTTACAGATAATGAATGTCAATTTAATCATATTACAGATTTTATTTCAATTTCTTCATTAGCTTACAATTTAACAGCTCAATATGGATGTTTTGATGAATGTTATGAATTAACTGGGAAACCTCAAAACTTTATTATGAGATGTATGAATGGTGGTAGAACAATGTTAAGAAATAATCAAAAACAACATATTATAGATAAAATTCAAGATTTTGATGCTGTTAGTTTATATCCTTCTGCAATGAGAACTATGATAGGAATACCAAAAGGAAAACCTAAAATTATAACGAATGAAGTGAGTATGGAGCAAATTGACCATTTAAAAAATCAACCAGGATTAGATGTTTCAGGTTCTTTTCATTCCCAACTTTTTGATTATTATTTCATTGAAATTGAAGTTTTAGAAATTGATAATATTTATTCATTCCCTTTATTACAACATGAAGAAAAAATAAATGGTCAAAAGAAAAAAATTTATAGTAATTCAACTGGTATATATTATGTAGATAAAAGAACACTCTTAGATTTAATAGAATTTTATCCTAATTTTAAATATAAATTTATACGTGGATATTATTATGATGATGGTTTTAATACTAAAATTAATACTTTTATTCAAAAATTATTTGATTTACGTGTTAAATATAAAAAAGAGAAAAATCCCTTAGAAACTACTATTAAACTCTTATTAAATTCAATATATGGTAAATCTATGCTTCGTGAAACAACAGAAGATATAAATGTAGTTAATAAAGATGATTTAGAAAGATATGTAGTTCAACATCAACATTCAATTACACAAATTAATGAAAATACTGAAAGTGGTATGAATTATATTAAAACTTTAAAACCTATTAATAATCATTACAATTTATGTATTTTTGGTGTTTGTGTTCTTTCTCAATCTAAACATTTAATGAATAGAGTAATGTGTTTAGCTGAAAATAATGGGATTGAGATTTTTTACGTCGATACTGATTCAATGCATATTCGTGATAAAGATATTAATTTTTTAGCTAAATTATTTAAAGATAAATATGGTGAAGAATTAATAGGTTCTAATTTATGTCAATTTCATAGTGATTTCACACCTGTTAATGGTAAAACTTCTTGGTCAATTGAACTTATTGCATTAGGTAAAAAATCTTATATAGATATATTAGTTAATGAAGATGGTGATATAGATTATCATATTCGTATGAAAGGTATTGGTCTTCAAGTAATTCAAACTCATTGTTTAAATCATAAAATTACACCAAAAGATATATTCTTAAAATTATATGAAGGTGAAAGTATAGAATTTAATATGTTAGAAGGTGGAACTTCTTTTAAAAAGACTAAAACTTATCAACAAAAAAATCCTGATAAATTTAATAGAACAGTTAAATTCTAAAACGAAGCGCAAAAGAAGTGAGGTGAAGTGAAAAAATCAGTCGAGAAATTCCTAAAAATCAAGAAAGTGAAGTGAAGTGAAAAAATCAGTCGAGAATTCCAAAAAATCCAGAAAGTGAAGTGAAAAATATTATTTTTTTAATTTCTTAAATTGTTTCATTAACCATAAACTTTCATCATGAAGCATTTTATTCTTCTCTTCATCAGTAGCCTTTAAAAACTTCTCTTGTTTTATTAATCTTTCCAGAGTTAATGCTCTTGGTCTTTTTGGATGATTAAATAATGAAGGCTTACAACCTCTATAATCCATTTCTAATTCTTCTTCTTCTTCTTTCCATATATTAGCATCATAAATCATTTCCTTAGTAGGTTTCTTTACATCTTCTTCTTCATCGTATAATTCTTCTTCATAATTAGGATAAGTTCCTAATTCTTTTAATTTATTTACAATTTCTGGAAACATTTGAGGCATTATAATTTCAAAAAATTCCTTAACATCAATTAAAACTCTTTTAGAATAATTATAATCAATAAAACAATCAACTTTACCTTTAACAATAGGTAATTGTTTATAATGATAATATAAAACATCATATTTATTATTTTTCTTTCTTTTACATTGAGTTATAAATCTTCCATCCTTTTCACATTCATTAGGTAATTCATAATAAATCATATAAGGTAATATTTGAACATTTTTATATTGTGTAATTTCTACCCATTGTTTTTCATCAAAAAAATTCTTCGGGTCATCAGTTTTAATTATATGCCATGTTTCTTTTTCATCATCATATTTAACTTCCTTTTCAATAAAATTATATTTCCAATGTTCAATATCCATATTAGTTTCTTTCCAACAACAATTATCATCTAAAATTATAATCCCATTTAATATTTCATTTTCATAATAAACATGATACCAACCATTTTCCATTTGTTGATACCAATGATGCCATGTAATATCATGAAATAAAGGTCTTTTATGAAAGGAAATCTTATTTAATTGACTATCAATTATACAACAATTACTTGATATATTAAATAAACCATCAATATTAAATTTATCCTGAGGTATTAAATTATATTCAATATCCAAATCTTTTAATAATACAGTCATTTTTTTATTTTGACTAATAAAAATATTTATAGGTTCAATTTCTAATTCATTATATAAATATTCCATCATAGGATCACCTTGAATAATTGTATCAATAATTATAGGATTATCACTTTTAATTTGTTCAATTTTTAATTTTTTATCTTTTTGATTAATTTGTATTAACCCTTTCCCTTGATCTTGAAAATAATTAAAATATGTAAAAGGGAAAGGTTTTTCTTGAATAAGTCTTACTTGACGATATAATTTAGGATTACATATTTTATAAGACCTAAATTTTTCACATAATATTAATGTTTCATCTTTTGGTTTTTCCATATTTTTAATTTCTTGTAGTATTTTCTTGGCTTGTGTAATTGACATTCTCATTTCCTTTTCATTTTGATGAAACCTAAATCTATTATCTGCACTAACCTTACATCTATGCCATAAATCACCTCTATTTTGATACACATGAGAAAAGTCTTTTGAGAGATATAATTTTTGTTTGATAATATTATCATTTTGATCTTTTGGAATTAATTCATAATCATCAAGATTAGGTTGTTCTTTGGACATTTTGGTAAAAATAAAAAAATATGGTCGTTCTTCACTTCACCTCATTTTTTGGAATTTTCTCTCTCCTATTTTTTCACTTCACTTCACCTTAAAAAATTATAGAGAATAAGAAATTGTTTTTAAGATATTCCTACGAATTCATTATCATCATTAATTACTATCCATTCATCATCAACTTTTGGAGCTTCAATATACATTGCATTATTATCATCGTATTCTTGATAAATACTTCCGCCGTATTTTACCAATTGTCGTTTATTAAAATTTTCATTTTGAAATGATTCTCCAATATGTTCAAAGGTTTTATCTTTAACAATATCTTCATTTAATTGTATTTTTTTAGTTTTTGGTTTTTTATCAGTCCATATAATATTATCTTTACCCCAATCAAATTTATTCCCATTTTTAGGTAAAGCATATTTATGATGATTTGGATTATCAATAAATTGTAAAGCAACAATTCTATGATATCTTAATGGTGGATTTTCCATATGAAATACAGAATTTTCAAAATATGGATAAGGATATAATCTTTGATCAAAACGTATTTCACATTTTTCTTTTGTAATTTTATGTCTAATCATATGCATTCTTTTTATTTCTATTTCATATTGAGGATTTATTTTACAACTAACCCAACCATCAGGACATTGATAATCTTTAACATCATCATTTATAAAAGTAATTTCTTCTTCAAATGGTTCTTCTGGTTTTGTTTGTTCATTAGGTTTTTCTTCTTGTATAGATTGTTGAGGACACATTACTTTATGTATATCTTTTAACAATCCAATCATTTCATCCATCTTTTGTAAGAACACACTCATATCAATTGTTATCATTAAAAAAATGAATTTTTTTTATTTTTTTATAAAAATAAAAAATGTCTAATATTTGGAGTAATTATAATTGGAAACAAATTAAAACTTCTAATGGGAATTTTAATATGAAACAAATTTCTCATCGTGAAAAATCACCTTATAATAGAAACCTCATAGAAACTGAATTTGCAATAGATGAAAATAATAATCTTTATGAACATAGACTTGATATTTGGTATCAATACAGACGAACAGGAATTTATACATATTTATCAGTAGCTAAAAATGATAATACTGTATGGTGTATTAATAATCAAAAGAAATTAATTAAAGTTATAGGTGAAAATGGTATAGATTATCTAAACGAAGAACATTCTCCTAATATGACTTGGAAATCTATAAGTGTTTATGATTCTCATTGTATGATAGGTATTAATGAAAAAGATGAAATATTCCAAGGTTCAGGTGATTATTGGGAAAAATTAGATGGTTTATTAGTTAATATCAGTTTTGGTATGGATAAATCTATATGGGGTGTAAATAAAAATCAAGACATTTATCGTAGAGATGGTAATAAATGGACTCATATTGATGGTAAAGCTATTCAAGTTAGTAATTATGATATAAATACTGTTTGTGTTTGTAATAATGATAATAATATTTATGTTTGGAATGGAAGTAAATGGAATCAATTTAATGGTAAATTACGATGGATAAGTGTAGGAAAATATACATGCTGGGGTTGTAATAAGGAAGGTTATGTATATAAATTACAATAATTTATTAACTATATCATGTAGTTTTTTAAACTCTTCTACTAAATCACTATTCGGCTTAACTTCTTCAAGCTTAGGTAATATTTCTAATTTTAACATAGTTTCAATACATTCATCTAATATTTTTTCAAATTCTTCTATTAATTCTTCAATCATATTTTTAGTTAGAAAAAAATTTATTTTTGAGGTGAGGTGAAGTGAAAAAATAGGAGTGAGAAATTCCTAAAAATCCAAGAAGTGAAGTGAAAAAATCTGGTGAGAGAATTCCAAAAATCAAACGAAGTGCAAAGAAAGTGAAGTGAATTATTTATATTGATAAGGAGAAGAATATCTACTATTATGAGAACTATTATGAGAACTTTTAGGTTTTTTTGATATAGTATAACCACAATCACTTGGAATTGCACTTGTGCAAGCGCTTTGAACCCTTGTAGGACCATTTTGCCAATGATTAGTTTGATTAACTGCTGCTGCTGTTTGTGCTGACATCTTCCATCTTGGATCATTAGAAGTTATAATTTTCTTACCACTTTTTAATTTTTTCAAATCTCCATGACTAACATATAAAGTTTTAGGATCTTTACAACATTCACAACAAAAACAATCACCACATAAATCATGACAAACTGTTCCTATACCTCTAAATAATTTAACTATCATTTCAATAACGAATTTAATTAAAGCTATTGGATAATTAATTAAATTATAAGGATTAAATTTTTGATTTTTATTTTTCTTTTGTGATGGTTGATGTGGTTGTGCCCCAGGTAAATGAGAATTAAGAAAAAAAGGTGAAGAAGCTCGACCAGGTTTAGATGAAGGTAGTGCATTTCGTCGATGTTTAAAAGTTTTTGAATTAGCAGCTCTAATAGCCATAATAATACAAAGAGCCCAAGGAGCTATATTAATTATTAAATCTAAGACTGAACTATTCATTATATCAATCCCATTATAATTGTAATTAGTATAATTATAATTTTCAGTGACAAATAAAGGTCTATCTATAAATGATACTGAATATAATGCTCCATCTATAATTCTTCTTATCCAACGAGGTAAAAGATATGAACCTAAAAAAACAACTACTTGATTTGTATGTCTCATCCAAAAATATAGACGTTGCATAGTAGTTGGACTAATATTTTTTAAAGTATATATTTTTCTAAAAAATCTCCAAAATGAAAGACTTCTAATACATCCATAACCAACATGAGCTAAACTACTATCTTTCCATGGAGCTAATTCTGGATCATTTATTAATAAATCATAAGTATTAATTAATTGACTACAATTTTCTTTAATAATTCTTTCAGCATTTGGACCTAAATTACCTTTTGATGGTGTAGGTGTAGGATTAGGTGTAGGAGGATCTTCTATTGGAACTTCATTTTCGTATGGACCAGGTGATATTGAAGGAGTAGGATTAGGTGTTTCATTCGCTGGATTAATATTAAATGTAGGTGATGAAGGATCAAGATATTCTTTTGATGAAAAATTACATCTAAAAGGAGCTGAATCATCAACAACAAAATCTTCTGGTCTAACTAATACATTCATTTCAACTAAACTATTTTCTTTCAATCCAGTAATATTTTCTAATATCTTTGTAGCTTTATAATAATCTATTTCATGATCACATTTACCTCTACATATAAATTTATTAGGTTCTATTTGTTCTATTTTAATTTTTTCTTTTTGTTGGAAATTTTTATCATATTCATAAAATTCATATTGTTCTCCATGAGTATTAGCTGGATTATCATAACTTGGTGGTATATGTTTTAAAACAATCATTTCATCTTTTTTAGGACCTTCTTGAACAAATTTATATTTCATCCAATATTTACATTCAGGTGGTTCTTTTTCTGGATCTAATCTTATTACATTTTTATTAAATACTTTTTCAACAATTTCACTAATATCATAATTTTTTAAATCATAAGCTAATTGATCTACTACTGCTGTCATACTACTAAATCTTTTTTCTCCTTTTACTTTACTACTATCATATACCCAATCAATACCTTTTGTTTTAATAATACAATTATGAGTTATACCATTTTCTTTAAATTCTATATTAATTTCACCTTTATCATTACCACTAATTTTTACTGACATTTTTTTTTAATAAAAATAAATAAAAAAAAATTTTTTTTTACCCTGTTTTTGTATAAAAATCTAATAATTCTTTTATTTTAATATTATAATCCTTATCAACCTTAGGTAATGATGCTATTTTTTTATAATTTTGATAAACAATATTCTTATAAGGTTTTTCAGTAATTCCAGCTATATCATCATCTAACAAACCATTATTATCAGCTATATGATAAATAATTTTATATAAATTTTCTATCATTATTTCTAAATTCTCTATATGATGTTTCATTAAATTATTATTTTCTAAAAGACTATCATAATCTACATTATTACTAACAATATTATTAACATCTTTTTGTAAATTTTCTAACCATTGTCTATCAGTCTTTTCATTTAACCAAAAATGTTTCATCATCAAATCTTTAACCATTTCATCAGGATTACTTGACCATTTACCATTATCACATCTACTCAATGCATTATATAAACCATTTTCTTTATGACAATCTATTAAAAAATTTCTTGTAGAAGTTAATAATTTACCAGGTCTAACATTATCTTCTACTGAACTATATCTATAACCATCAGGTAATTTTTGCTCTATTAATTTTTTTGTATTATTCTTAGGATTAGTTTTATCAATTTTAACTTTATATTTATTTTTATAATTACAACCTCCTTCACTTTCTTCATCTATTTCATATTCATCATCAAAATCACTTGTTAATGGTTTTGTTATTCCACGAGGTTTTTCTTTACCTCTTCTTAATTTTCTAAATTTAGCTTGATATACTTTTTTATTAACTTTTGTATGATCACTTGCTAATGTAGCTGGTGTATGTAAATTAACCTTACATTTAACATAATAATGTTTTCCTGTTCTATCATCATCTTCACTATAAGAATATACTTCATCACCACTTGTTGTTATACTCGCATGTTTAGATAAAGGTTTAGCCATTTTTTTTTAATAAAAGAAAATATTTTAAATTATTTTTCTTATATCTCTTCTTTTTACTTCATATTCATCATGAGTCCAAAAACCTGCTTGTCTTTTTGTATTTCGTAATTCAATATCAATATATTTTATAGCATTATCTAATATTTGTATATTATAATCTAAATCTAATATTAATTTATTTGTTTTACTTTTATCAATTGTCCAACTATCTTCTAAATTTTTAATCTTAGTATCATTATCTAAACAATATTTTTTAAACAATCTATCTAATTCTTTATGATCATCTTCTACATTTTTAATATTAATATCAACTAATATTTTTAAACTATCTCTTACTAAAACAAATTCATCAGTATATTCTTTTCTTAACTTCACTTCTAAATCACCTAAATCTTTTCTTAAATCATCTATAAAAGTTTTTAAACTCATATCCATAGCTTTTAATCCATTAATTTCACCATCAATAGTATCTACAATTTTTAACTTAGTAAATTCTTTATGTAATTTATGAAAATCTAAATATAATTGATCTAATCTATTTTCATATTGTTTATCTATCTTAGGTTCATATTTCATATTTTTTTCATCATCACTTAAAGGATGTCTTTTAATAATTATATCATCTATTTTTATAGGTGAATATCTCATTTATATTTTTTTCTTATTAAAAAAAAATTTATGTCAAATGATATATTTACTGAGAAAGTGAAGTCATTAGGAAATGTAGGTAAAACTAAATTAGTTCGTATGATGAAAAAATTCTGGCAAGATCAAAATAGTGAATATCAATTAAAAGATAGACAAAAAACACAACACTTAAATAAAGTATTTCAAGAAAAAATTCAACAATATCTCCCTAAACCAGAAATTAAAGTAAATCCTAAAAAATATGGATTAAGAATGTTTAGTAATTTTATAGGTTGTTGGTATTGTGATATAGTTTTTGGTAGAGATGATCCAAGGAAAAAGAATGAAAGAGGTAAAACTACTTTTAAAATGAATAAAAAACAAGGTTATGTTCAAATAAGTGATCCAGGACAATCAATGTTTTTAGTATTTTTAAATGCTAATTCTAAATTAGTTTATATAAATCAAATATATGCTCGTAATGCTACTGAATGTAATAGAGCAGTAGCTGATTTTAGATTATTCTGTAATAAATATAATTTTCCTGTTGTTAAAATTAAGAGTGATTTAGAAAAAGGTCTTTTAGGAATTGATGATTTAGAACAATCAATTGCTAAGGGAGAACATCATAAATTTGGTCCTATTGATGGTTTTGTTAATGCTTCAAGAAGATATTCTTGGGAAAATGGTGATGGAGGTCATCTTATTCCAAGTAAATTTGCTTATTTTGTAAATAAAGTATGGAATATGGACTTAGTTAAAGGAACAAATCATACTCGTATTGAAATGACACAAAACCCTGATTATGAAGAAGAATATATAGCTAAATGTATTTACTACAATGCTGATCAATTAGAGAAAAGAAATGAAGCTATACATACTGGTATAAATGTAAGATTAAAATATGATGAAATGAAAAAACCTTTTGAAAAGAGACCAGGTAGAGAAAGAGCAGGCTTATTTGAATTAATTAATCCTAATATAGGTGGTGGTCGTGCTTTATTCAAAAGTGAATTGACAGGTGAAAAAATTAAAGCTTATACTACTTCAATTAGTAAAATTCAACAACCTAATAATAATCCTCCAAATACTATTGAAATAACACCAGAAATGTTAAATTCAGTAGAGAAAACTAAAACTGATATTCAAGTTGTTCCTATTAAACAATCTATACCTAATGATGTAGAGAAAAAAGCTATTGATTATGAAAATGAAATAAGTCAATTTAAAGAAGACCTAATTCAAGAAGTTGTTAATCAATTAAAACAAAGAAAAGATATAGATTTTAAACAAGGTTTTATGCCTCAACATACTCCTTTACAAATGAATGCTGCCGTTGAAACTACTAAACATAATAATGAATTACTTAAAAGGAAACCATTATTTGGTAATAGAAATAGATCTTATATTGATCGTAGTAAAATTAAACAATCAGCTCAGGATATTGTAGATCATGTTGTTGAACAATTTAAACTCCCTGAGAAATTAACTAATAATCAATTCACAATAAAGAACCTTTATAAACCTAAGAAGAATACAACTAAGAATGGATATTCACCAGCTTTAAATCCTTTGAAAGCAATAGAGTAATATGAGATGAAGTGAAGTGATCTTAGGAGAGAAAAAAGAAGAAGTGAAGTGAAGTGAAATTTTTTTAACCCAAGAAATCATCAATATCTTTTTCAAATCCTTCAACTTCAAAGTAAGCATCAAAACCATTTTCTTCTTTTGTATATTTAATACTTGTGAAATATGTAAGAATTTCATCAAAAATCACATCCCATATAATATTTAACTCTTGAATACAAGCAGCTGCTAATATTATCCTAAGAGTATCCTTTGATTCTTCTTTACTGTCCATAACATGAAACTTAGCATGAAATCTATGATCTTCTGGGTCATATTTCGCTTCATTAATATCTTTGATAATTTGATCTTTTACTTCATTACAATCTTTATTTGTAATATGAACCAATACATGACCATAATAACATGCTGATTGTAAATGATCAAGATTTTTAACTATTTCTTCACTCATTTAAAAAAAAGTGAAGTGGTAAAAATTATTTTTTATTACATATCTTCAACTAAATGAGCTGTTAGAACATGTGGTTCTTTTTTTCTTTCACATGGTTTTGTTAGATGTAATATTCTAAGAATCATATCTATTAATAATATTCCATCTAATATCATAAAGAATATCATTAACCAATCATTAGTATTCATTTGTGTCCTTTTTAATAACGACCAAAAATAAATCATGAAAAATAAAATAAAATCAACATTTTTTATTTTTATTATAAAAAAAGATGGGAGACCATCATTATGAAGTTAAAATGAATGATATACGAATCTATACATTCACATCAACTAAATTAAATGAAGACCAATTAACTTCTTTTGATTTTACTGTTGAAGAATATGAACCTCAATTTATCCCAAAAGAATTACCATCAAACCCTTTATCTAATAGACCACAATTACCTCCTAACCCTTACGAATGAAATCACTTCACCTCATTTCTTGAATTTTTGGAATTTCTCACTCCTATTTTTCACTTCA
>JAISTD010000197.1 GCA_031272765.1 Candidatus Methanovirga australis
ATATGATAAAATAACTCCAATGATGTCTATAGGATTAACAGACCACATATGGTCTTTAAAAGAGCTACTAACATATCCTTATCACAAAAACATCAGCATATAAAAGGGTCAGTATCAAAATATGTGAATTTTCCAATGAAAAAATGAAAATAATAATAAAACATCATATCAATATATGTTTAAATTAAGTTTATAGAAACTCTCTTAAGTTTCATCAAAAATCATTTTTCAAAAATTAATAAAAATAGTTAGGAATTAAGAATTATGTGGGAGGTGTTTTTAAGTAAGGAGTAGTTTTATGTGTTCACTGAATTTTTATGTGTTCGCTGAATTGTTAGATAAGCACATAATTACCAAAAAAATAATCTTTAATTGGAGTAAAATGGACTGACCGGGATTTGAACCCGGGGCCTCCGCCATGCCAAGGCGACGATCTACCATCTGAGCTACCAGCCCAATGTATTATAATATTTAATAATTATTTTTTTTAATTCATTTTTATATGATTATAAATTTTGTTTTTTAATTATATAAACTTAAAAATATAGTTAAACATTAATAATTTTTGTAAAATATTATTATAAATTTTGTATTATCTTATATATAGTGTTTTTGTTAGGGTTAAATTATTAGTGTGTTTGATAATTTAGTTTTAAGGTTCGTAAAATTATATAAACTTGAATATAATATTATTCGTTTATTAGAAACTTTCCATTTATGGATACAACTTTTTAATTATTTTATCCACTTCTTCATCCTGTTTCATAGCTTCTTTAGCCATATTTACTTGAGTTAAATCTGCCTTAGTTTCAGGATACTTAGGAACAGCTGAACATCCTCCATCGTTTAATTCAGATATTGGGAATGTTCCTATTTTCTTAGCTATTTTTTCTATTTCTACTTTATCAAGACCTATAAGTGGACTTAGAATTGGCAAGTTTGTTTTTTCTCTTGTTGCTAAGATATTGGGCAGTGTTTGAGAGGCGACTTGACCAAGGCTACTTCCATCGACAATAGCTGATGCATTTTCTTTTTCAGCTATTTTCTCTGCAATTTTATACATCCCTGATTTACAAAGTACACAGGTTAACTTTTCTGGGGCATGTTCTTTGGAGGCTGTTAGGTATTCTCCATAATTTACTATCCTTGTTTTTATTTTAAAACCAGAAGAGTATTTGTTAAGTTGGTTGATTAATTTTTTAAAGTTTTCTGTGACTTTTGAACCAGAGAATGGAGCATTGTTAAAGTGAATAGCTATTACTTCGCATCCTCGCTTCATCATTAGGTATGTTGCAACTGGGGAGTCTATTCCACTTGATACGAGAGCAATTAATCTTCCTTGTGTTCCAAGGGGTAATCCTCCAGTACCTTTAATTTTTTCGTGAAAAATGTATGTGTCTTCGCCACGTATTTCAAGAAATATTGTAATATCTGGGTTTCTTAGATTAACTGGACTTCCTATTTTCTTTATAACCACTGAACCAGCGAAGGCTGAAAATTCTTGTGATGTCATATCGTGTTTTCCAACTCTTCTTGTTCTTATTGCAAATGATTTTTCACTGTCAATCAATCCTAATTTTTCAAGTTCATCGACATAGTCTTCTAAATGTTTCTCAATTTCTTTTAAATCAGTTTTTAAGCTCATGGCTGGAGAGTAGGAAACTATTCCAAAAATCCTTGATAAGGTTTCTAAGCCTTTTTGAAAGTTTTCTGGATAAATAAATAGTCTGGCTTGATTGAGATGTATCTTACCTTTTAACACGGATTTTATGTTGGATATTAATTTGTTTTCAAATCTTTTTCTAACTCGTGGACTTTTTAATGCAATTTCCCCATATCTACCGATTATTAGATCATATTTCATGGAACACTTCCTTAATTATTATATCTTAAATTCTCCTTTATTAATAAGTTGTTTTAATTTAATAGCTATTTTTTTTGCTCTTTGAATATCTGACTGTCTGCATGTTATTGGGACATTGTATGTTTTATTTTCTATATCAAAGTCTATGGAGCCTATATTCATTGTGTAGGTTGTATTCTTAGATAGATATACACAGAGTCCACAACCAAAACATTTGTCTAAATCTATTGTTCCATTTTCGTTGATTGCATTTGTTGGGCATGATTTTTTGATGTTTTCATTATCTTTTTCATTGAATTTCTCAAAGTTGAATGTTGGTCTTTCATCGTAATTTCCCCATACTTTTTCATAGTTAGTTTCTGATAATGGTAGGTGTCTTCCATGAATATCTGCTATTGGAAGGTTTATATCTTTATTTAGTATTCTGATTTCTTCAAAGACTTTTTTATTTAATATTGGAAGGGGAATAGCTATTGAGTCATAGATTTCTGGTCCTGCTCCTGTTTTAAATCCACCAAGATATTCTCCAGACATTTGAAGCATATCAGCTGTTAGCATTAGATTGGGTTTTATATCTGAACTTCTTGTACCACTACCGATCACAGTTCCTTTGGCTCCGTTAAGTAGAATTTTAGTTCCTTCTTTGATTAAGGTCTTACTTGCATTGTTTTGTATTGGGTTCAGTTCACCACAGCCAGAAAAGGTAAATTGGTCGAAACTTCCTTTCATTGGGATTCCATTGAATATTGAATTAACAACATCATTTTCTGGGTTTATAAAGGCTGTGTAGTTTTTGAATGCCATTCTTGTTCCTATAATCTGGGCTCTCCCAAAATCTTCAATTGTCACTGTTTTATCAAGTTTTGTTTCATCAATGGTTTCTACTTCAATATCTATTTCTTCTCCATTTAAAATATCTTTAAATAGAAATCCTCCACCATACTCGTGATTTTTTATGCTGTGCTCTGTTCCGTATACAATGAGGTCTAATGAACCTAATTGTTCATTGGGGCAGGGACCTGGAAATGCAGGAACTCCATTAAGATAAGCTTTTTTGGCTTTTTGGAAGGCTCCTGGTTCAGTAACTCCAATGTGAAATATGGCTGCTGTTCCAGACATTATTCCACAGGTTCCTGTTGTTACTACATCCACATCTTCAAAACTTAGTTTTTCTTCGTTTCTAATTGAATTTTTTATTTCTTCTGCTGTAAATATGTTGGCTTCACCATTAGCTATTTTTTTGTTTATTTCTTCAATTGTTCTTGTCATTTTATTCTCCTTAAATAAATTTTTTATGATTATTTAAGTGATCAATAATATAATATTTTATATAAATTAAATTATTTTTCATTACATATAAATCTTAACAATTGTTATATTTTAAATTATATATATGATTATTAATAATTATAAATACTTATAAATTAAAATAAAAAATTAAAATAAAAGTTAATATAAATATTTAATTATAAAATAATTATCAATTGAAATAATAAAGTTTATATGATCAATGAAATCATCTTTTAACATAAATTACGCTCATCTATAACTCTTTTTGCTTTTCCATCGCTTATTGGTAAGCTTTTTGGTTCAACTATGCTGACTTTAAATCTTAAACCAGTTTCATTTTCAATATAATTTCTAATCATTCTTTTAACTCTAATTATTTCTTTAATTTCATCAAAAAAGAGTTCTTTTGATGCTTCAACTTTTATCTCGATTTCATCCATTAATTTAGGTCTTTTGACGATAATTTGATAATTAGGTTCAATTTTATTAACTTTAAATAAAGCTTTTTCAACTTGAGAAGGAAATATAGAAACACCCTTAACCTTTATCATATCATCAGTTCTACCTTTAATCTTTGAAATTCTTGCTGTTTTTCTACCACAGGAACAGGATTCATAAGTAATTGAAGAGATGTCCTTAGTTCTAAATCTGATAATTGCCATTCCTTCTCTTTCTAAATTAGTTATAATAAGTTCACCTTCTTTATTTTCCCCTAAAACTTCTTCAGTTTTTGAGTTAATGATTTCTGGATAGAAAATATCTTCACTTATATGTAAACCCTTTTGAGCTTTACATTCCATAGCAACACCAGGGCCTATGATTTCAGTTAGTCCGTAAATATTGTAAGCAGGAGCATGAAAAGTTTTTTCAATCTTATTCCTCATTTCTTCAGTCCACATTTCTGCTCCAAAACCAATAGCTTTGAGATTAATACTTTTTAAATCAATTCCTTCTTCTTTAGCTAATTCACCAAGATACATTCCATAGGACGGTGTAAATATGAAAACGGTTGTTTTTAAGTCTTTTAAAATTTCTATTTGTCTTCTACTTTGTCCTGTTGATATTGGAATTACAGTAGCTCCAATCTTTTGTGATCCATAATGAATTCCAAATCCTCCAGTAAATAGACCGTAACCATGAGTATTTTGTATTACATCATTTTCATCAATACCCATCATTGTAAGACCTCTTGCAACAACTTCACTCCATAGATCAAGGTCTTTTTTAGTGTATCCTGAAATTACAGGTTTTCCAGATGTTCCTGATGAAGAATGAATTTCAATAATCTTTTTTTGATCAACAGCAAAAATTTTAAATGGGTATGCTTCTCTTAAATCATCTTTCGTTGTAAATGGAAGTTTTTGAATATCTTCTAATTGTTGAATATCTTCTGGAAAAACATTTAATTCATTATATTTCTTATGATAGTAAGGAACATTATCATAAACTCGTTTCACAATTTTCTGTAGTTTTTTTAATTGTAGTTCTTCAAGTTCTTCTCTTGATAAAGTCTCTTCTTTGGCCCAAATCATAAAATTCCTTCAATATAAATCTTAGTTTTCATTGGTTAATTATTCTAAATGGATTAATTATTCTCATATTTATTTTAATTATTTTTATTCAATAATTTTATTTATCATTTTTTTTTATTTTATCAATGATTTGTTTATTAATGATTTTATTTATATGAACTTACTTCTCATTGATTTTATTTTTTTATGTCATTTTAAATTTTTTACATCTTTAAACAAAAACTTTATAAATATAAAAAATAAATGTTTATTATTATCTTTCTTGTAATTTTTTAAATTTTGTATTTTACAGTTTAATTTTAAATTTGATTTGTTGTTATGATTTTGAATTTATTTTTAATTAAAAGTTATTTTTAATTGATTTGTTTTAATTAAATATTTATTTTAATAGCTATTCTTTTAAATTCATAAAAAGTTATATTAATATATATCTATTATTTTTAATATGTTGCAGTTTTATTTTTAAAAGTTTGCTTTTAATTTATTGAGTTTTAATTTATTAAGTTTAAAATCTTAAGTTTAAAATTTAAAAGATATTAATTAATAAAATATTAAAAGTGAAATATTAATTATTAAGAGATTAAAAGTAAGTGTTAATATTGAAATATTAATTATATGAAATAATAAATAATGGTTGTTAAATACTATTTAATATTAATTCTATGATTAATATTTTGATGATATATGTCGATAAATAATATCTCTTTATTACTTAAACTAAGAGGGGATATGTATTTGTTTAAAAGAGGTTTAATGTTGTCAAGAGGAAGTAAAAAACCTAAATGGATGAGAGATATAGCTAAAGAACGTATGGATATACTATTTACTTTGGCAGTTAAGGAATTTTCACAAAATCCTTCAAGATCTCATAGATATGTAGAGTTAGCAAGAAATATTTCCAAAAAATACAACACTAAAATTCCTCAAAAATGGAGTCGTAGCTATTGTAAGAATTGCTACAAATTTTTATGCCCTGGCAAAAACTTTCAGGTTCGTCTGGTTTCAAGTGAAGTGCATATTAAATGTTATGAATGTAATAATGTAATGATAATTCCTTACAAGAAAGAAAAGAAGCTAAAAAGGAGATCAAATATTAATGCTTACATTATCAAAAAAAGATCTAATGAATAAATCTCTTTCAACAATAACAATTAACATTGGTAAATCTGGTATTAATGAGAATGTGTTTGAAGAGATAAAACGTCAACTTAAAGCCAATGAGGTTGTCAAATTACGATTTGCTAAAGGGCTTGTAAGTGAAAAAGAATCTTATATCAATGACATAGTAAACAGCACTAAATCTAAGCTTGTTGATTTCAGAGGCAATGTTGCTGTTATTTATAAAAAGAGCAGTGTTTAATACCGTGTTCTGTTTTAATAGATCATAGTGTCGTGTTTTTTCATATTGCATATGTTTTATTTTGTCATGATTTAATTAACATATTATTTAATTATCTAATTGCATTTAATTATCTAATTATATTATATGGTTTGATTTATATGTTATAGATAAACAAAGTACTAATATAGTCATTATGTTAATGTTTATCAATTATTAAATTTAACTATATCTTATAAAATACCTTTAAATAAATTTAAATTATTATATCAAATATTAATTTTATAATTTATAAGATTCTCAAAAATGACTTTAAAATGGCTATAATATAATAATTGATAATAAATTATCTTGTATATAATTTATAATACAATAAAATTGAATGAAAAAATAATTTAAGAAAAAATAATTTAAAATATAATTATAAAATATATCCTTTGAATAAATAATTATAATATATCTTAGAATATAATGTTATATTCAAATTAATTATTATATTAAATATAATTAAGTTATATATAATTAATTCATTATATTAATTAATTCATTATATTAAAATTATTAAATAATTTAATGAGAATAATAATTTAAGAGTAGTTTGCATATTAAATAAAAAAGATTATTAAATTAAAAATAAAAATTTATCTTAATAAAATGTTTTACTTTAATAAGATGTATTTTCAATGAAATGAATAAAGGAGAATTAATATGGTTACAGTATATGATGTTCCTGCAGATTTATTAATAAAATATGTTGCAGATGATTTTAACAACAAAAATGATAAAATTGAAGCTCCTGATTGGAGTAATTTTGTTAAAACAGGTGTTCATAAAGAAAGGACACCAGATATGATTGATTGGTGGTATGTAAGATGTGCGGCTCTATTAAGAAGAGTTTATATTGATGGTCCTGTGGGAATTAACAGCCTTAGAACATTTTACGGTGGAAAAAAAGATAATGGTGTTAATCCTGAAAAGTTTAGAAAAGGAAGTGGATCCATTATTCGTGGAGCATTACATCAATTAGAAGAAGCAGGATTTATTGAGAAAGTTGAAGGTGGAAGAATTGTTACTCCACAAGGTAGATCTTTCTTAGATAAGTCTTCTGCAGAAGTAATTAAAGATATTCCAGAACTTGAGAAATATTAGTTAATAAAATGTTAATTAATAAATTATTAATTAAATACAAATATTAGTAGTATTAATTAATCAACTACTAATAAATAAAAATAATGATTACAGTTATTTTCATTTGTTAAATGATATTAAGAAGTTATAGGAAAGAAGTTATAATACTAAAATATTTCAGAATAACTCATATCCTACAAAATAATTAATATCTTATTTAATACTCTTTGGGAGGGCTATACTATCACTGATATTGATGAATTAAGGCGAAAAAGAATGGAAGAGTTGCAACAACAAGCTATGGTTGCTGAAAACCAACAAAAGATGCAACAAGAAATGGAAGTGCAGAAAAGACAAGCAATGATTCAAATATTAACTCCTGAAGCTCGAGATAGGTTAAATAACTTAAGATTAACTAAACCTGATTTTGTTAATCAAATTGAGTTGCAATTAATTCAGATTGTTCAATCTGGCAATGTTAAAAATAAAATAACTGATGATCAACTTAAAGACCTGCTAAAAAGAGTTTCTGGTAGTAAAAGAGAAATTAATATAAGAAGAAGATAATTAACAATTATTGAAGAACGGTTACAAGTGATTTTTAATGAATGCTGCTGTTTTATATAGTGGTGGTAAAGATAGTTCTTTAATAGCTATTATCCTAAAGAGAATGGGATTCAATCCTGTATTAATAAATGCTAATTTTGGAGTTTTCAAATCATATGTTCCTGCTCTAAACTCTGCGAAATCTTTATGTTTAGATTTTGACATTTTAGAGTTAGATAAGGAAATTCTTGAGAAAGGAGTTGATATGATTATTAAAGATAAATTTCCAAATAATGGTATTGATTATATTCATAAAGAAGTAATTGAAAATCTATCTAATTTAAAATATGATATTATTGCTGATGGAACCAGAAGAGATGATAAGGTTCCTAAATTAACTAAAAATGAAATTAGAAGTTTGGAAGATAGAAAAAATATCCAATATCTTAATTTAGATGGCTTTGGTTATAAAACCATTGATTTCATTGCTAATAATTTATTTAAGTTTAAAAAAGAAAAGAGTAATAGAGAAAATAGTTCTGATTATGAAGTTGAAATTAGATATTTGATTGATGAGAAAGGTTTTAAATCTTCTGAAATCTTTCCAGAGCATTATCAAACCAGAGTTATTGAATTTAAAAAGTAGGTGAATAAATGAGTAGAAATAAACCATTAGGCAAAAAATTAAGACTTGCAAAAGCTTATAAACAAAATAGAAGAGTTCCTTTATGGGCTGTAACTAAAACCAGTCGTGGCGTTAAATTTAAACATAAACCAAGGCATTGGAGAAGAAATAGCCTTAAAGTATGATTAAGGAGGTTTTTATATGGAAAGAGTATACACTATACCACTTAGAAAAGCTAAAAGGGTTCAAAGAACTATAAGAGCACCAAGAGCTATTAGAGAAGTTCAAAATTTCTTAAAAAAGCACATGAAAACTGAAGAAGTTAAACTTGATAAAAAGGTTAATGAAAAAATTTGGGAAAGAGGTATTCAGAAAATACCTTCTAAAGTTAAAGTTAAAGTTGTTAAAGATGATGACGGTGTAGTTGAAGCTACATTAGAAGAATAATATTTTAAATTGTGTTTTAGAGTGTTATATATTATATATGAATATCCATTATAAATTATCAGTTATGCATTGTTCTATTAATAATAATCTTAATTGATTTATTATTTATAAGTGGATGCAATCTAAAAAATATAAAATTGTCTGAGAGATATAAATTGGTGAATTAATGCTTAAAAGAATTGATCTTATGGGGAGTCCTAATTTAGGTGTCTACATATCGGTCACTAATGAAATTGCAATTGTTCCTACAAATCTTGAAGAATCAATGGAAGAAGTTCTAAAAGAAGTATTGGATATAGACATTATAAGAACTTCTATTGCAGGAAGTAACTTGGGAGGGGCTTTAATAGTAGGTAATTCTAATGGATTAGTTGTTTCTCCATATATATTTGATAGAGAGATTGAATTATTAGAAGAACATGGGATTAATGTTGCTAAACTTCCAGATAAATATACTGCAATAGGAAATATAGCTATTGCAAATGATAATGGAGCTATTGTTAGTCCATTACTTTCTGATAAATCTATTAATCTTATTGAAGATATTTTAGATGTTTATGTGGAAAGAAAATCTATTGCAGGATTTAATATTGTAGGGTCTTTAGCTAATATTACTAATAAAGGTGCTCTTCTTCATGTTGATACAACAAAAGAAGAACTTAAATTTATTGAGAAAGTTTTTAAAGTTCCTGCTGATACTGGCACTGTTGGAAGAGGGAATGTTCTTGTTGGTGCATGTACATTAGCAAATTCTTTCGGTGCTTTAGTTCCTCAGGAAACATCTGGTCCAGAGATGTTGCATGTTGAGGAATCATTAGGTTTTCTTGATGATTAACTGTTTTATAAAGTATTAGTAGACTTAAAATAGGAGAATTAAAAATGAAGACGAAGATTTATAGAGTAAAAGGAAAATTTGCATTAGGCGAAGAGACTCAAATTTTTACAAAAGAGCTTAAAGCAGTGAATAAAGAAGACATATATGAAAAGATCTATGCAGATTTTGGAAGTAAACATAGAATTAAGAAAAGCATGATTAAAATAGAAGAAATTGATGAAATCAGTCCTGATGAAGTTATAGATCCTTTAATAAAAGCATTAGTTTAAATTTAATTATTATGATTTTTGTATATTATAAGATTTATTATTATAGTTCATAACATATTTTTACAAAATGAATTCTTGATATAATTTGATTATATAATTAAATTTTTAATGTGTATATTTTTTAGGATATATATAATATATCTAATGTATGATTATTTATTAATTTTATATAATGGTGTTAAACTTAGATTTCTAACTTAAAAATATAAATTCTTTTAATTATAATTCAGTCTCTTAAGTTTACATTTTTGAGTTTAAATATCTGTTAAATTTATATTAGGTTTTATTAAAAAATTTAAATGAAGGTAATCAGATGGAAAATCCACAAAATGAGTTAGAAAACATAATGAATCAGATTAATATTTATAAAAACCAAGCTGAAATTGTACAACAACAGATTGATACTATTCAAGCATCTTTAAATGAAGTTGGAATTTTAGAAGCAACAATTGATGATGTTCAAGGTCAAAATATTCTTAATACATTGGTTCCTGTTGGTGCAGGTTCGTTTATGGAAGCAGAAATTAGTAATACTAATGAAGTCATTATGAGCATTGGTGCTGGTGTAGCTATTAGAAAAAACATTGAAGATGCTAAAAAAACTGTTGATCAGCAGAAAAAAGAATTACAACAAAGTTTAGACAAAATGTTAGTTAATTTAGAGAAAATAAGCAGTGTTATTTCTCAACTTTCACCAAAGGCTGAAGAACTCATGATGAAATCTCAAATGAACAGACAACCTCAAATGGGCATGTAATTTTTGGCTATGCCATTTTTTTAATTTTAACATTTTTTGTATTCATAAAAATCTATTTATATTATTTTACTATTTATCTATATATATATATATTCTATTTTATTAATTCCTTGTTTTGATCAAGCATTATCTTAAATTATATCATTATTTTATTTTTGTAATTAATAATTCATAAAAATTATTTTATAGATATTTTTTATTTAGACATTAACACATTTTATTAAAAACTCAATTTTTTAATTTTCTTATAAAACTTCATAACGAATTAAATTAATAAAAAATAACTACCATTAAGAAAAATAGTAAAAGTAACTCTTATGCTTCTTATTTAAATTACTATGATATACTGACTGAGTATGATATATTGATTAGATATTGATATAATTAACTGAGTATATGGTATATTACCTTGGGGGAAGAAATATTGTTTGAATCATTGAAGAAAAAGTTTAGTAATGCAGCTAACAAACTCACGAAAAAAGTTTCAGATGAAGCAAAAAAAGAAAACAACATTGAAGAAGAACAAAGGGAAATTTTAGATGAAATTAATGAACCTTCAAGTCTTGACAGTAAAGAAATTTCAACAACAGATAAATCTTTAGAAAAAGAAGTAATGAAAGTTGATGAAGAAGAATTTAATATTGATGAAGATGGATCTGATAAATTAGAAGAAAATCTTGAGGATGAAAATGAAGCTGTTATAGATGATGAATTAAGTTCAGAAGATAAAGGCAAATCTGAGAAAAAATCATTTAGAAAATGGCTACCTTCTTTTGGAAAAAAAGAAAAAATTGAAGATATAAGTTCCACTGATGAAGAATTTTCAACCGATGAGCCTAAAGAAAAGAAAAATAAATTAGGATTTCTTTCATTTATTAAAGAAAAAACTATATCTGAAAAAGATCTTGAAGACATACTTTGGGAACTTGAATTAGGTCTTTTAGAAGGAGATGTAGCTATTGATGTTGCTAATATTGTTGTTGAATCAGTGAAAGAAGATCTTGTTGGAACAAAAATTGGAAGAAGTGATGAAATTACTGATGTTACCTATGCTGCATTAAAAAAGGCAGTTTCTAAAATAATTGATGTTGATGGTAAAAATATGACTAAAATGTTAGAAGAAGCCAAAGAAAAAGGTGAACCTTTAATTGCAATGTTTGTTGGAATAAATGGAACTGGAAAGACAACAACAATAGCTAAATTAGCTAACTATTATCTGAAAAAAGGTTATACTCCTGTTGTCGCGGCTTCAGATACATTTAGGGCAGGAGCTATTGAACAAATTACACATCACACTGATAATCTTGAAATTAAGATAATCAAACACCAAAAAGGTTCGGATCCAGCGGCAGTTGCATATGATGCTATTGAACATGCTAAATCTAAAGGAAAAGAGTTAGTATTAATAGACACTGCTGGTAGGATGCAAACAAATACTAATCTTATGGATGAAATGAAAAAGATAAAAAGAATCACAGAACCAGATATAATTATATTTGTTGGTGATGCATTAACTGGTAATGATGCTGTTGAACAAGCAAGTAAATTTAATGATACGATAGATATTGATGGTGTTATTTTAACTAAAGCAGATGCTGATTCAAAGGGCGGGGCATCACTTTCAATATCTCATGTTATCCAGAAACCAATTCTGTTCTTAGGAATCGGTCAAGGATATGATGACATTATTGAGTATGATCCAGATTGGATGTTAGAACAACTTTTTAGTTAATTAAGCATATATTTTAATAATATGTTTTCAAAATTATTCTTTTTAAACTAAGGAGGATGTCTATCAACTTAATTAATATTATTTAATTTGGTTTTATGTGTTCTTCTTTCATTTTATCCTCAACATATTTTTTATGAGCAAAGTAAACAATTAAAAATAGAACAACTGGAGTGAAAATGGCTCCTAAAAGATTAGGAATTATAACATTTAAATTTTGTTTTAAAAATCCATACATAGTCCAAAAGAAGCTGTTTAAAAACATGAAAAGAATCATGATTGGATTGATCCCTTTGTGGGTTTTATTATTCCACATATCTCTGATTTGTAATAGCATTGCTAAATTTAGAAGTATTGCAAAAGTTGCTGCAAAAGTACCTGTTAATTCCATTAAAAAGTTCATATTATTCCCATACATAAAATTATAATTCATTTTCTTTAAGGATTATTTTTATTAAGAAATGAATTTTTTTATAACAGTTTGATTTTATAATTTTAAAATATCTTATAAATATAAGATAATCAAAAATTTTTTAAAAAAACTTTAGTTTTAATTTAAAGCTTTTTTAATGTTATATTAAAATAAAAAATTTTATAAATATGAAAATTACCAAAAATTGCTTTGCAATTTTTGTAATTATGAAAATCTTTGATTTTCAGTAATCCAAAGGATTTTCAGTAATCAATAATTCATATATTTGATATTATTCAATTTAATTTATATGTGGGTTGAACAAAAATAATTGTGCAACAGCCTCTTTAAAAGGATTCATTTATTAAATCTTCTTTATATACTTTTTGGAAATTGAGTATAATTTTTTCTTTATTAACCTTCTTTGTTTATATCTACTTTTTTTCCTTCAGCCATAGGGATAATTTCAAAGATAGGATTATTAAAACTCATGTTAAGCTCTTTTCCATCAAGTAACATATGTTGAAAAATAGCTAAAGAGGACACTTCTGAATGAGGCTGATTTGTAATAGACACATTCCAATTTGCTTTTTTATAAACCTTTGTTGGAACTCTTGAACCTCCAACAATAATTAATTTATCCTTCACAGATTTCTGAATATCTTTAATAACATTTTGAACTTGAAGACCATACATAGTCAAATGAATAACTTCTCCACCAGTATTTTGATACTCTTCAATTATATTCATGTAATTTTTATTGTAGGCAATCTCAAAAGAACCACCCCATCTTTTAACAAGGTCATTAACATTTTCCATTAATTTTTCGTCTTGTTCTCCAGATAAGTAAATTTTTGAAGCTCCAAAGGCTCTTGCTGTTAGACACACATGTGTACTTATACGAGTATCTCTTTTTTGTCTATGATTAAGTCTTAATACTTCAATTTTCATAATAAATCACTATAAATTAAATTAAGATAAAAGCTATTAAAATAAATAATCCAGAGAATAATCTTCCTATTTCATTAGAAGCTCCTAAAACATCTCCAGTGGCTAATTTAAAGTTTTTTTCACTAACCAATGAAACAATAGCTCCACCTAAAATTCCTCCGATTACACCAAAAACCCCAGTGTAACTTAGTAGAAGATAGGAAATAGCTATTCCCAATACAATAGATATTATATATTTTATAACATTCAGATATTCAATAAAAAATTTTCCAGTTCCATCAAGACTTGGTTTTGAAGAGATAGCGACTGTTAACAAGGAAAATTTAGTGGATATTTCTATTATTATAATAGCTAAAAATAGTTTAAAGCTCAATATGGAATCTAAAATACCTACTGTAATTATTCCAACAATAAAAAACAGTCCTATTGCTCCTGTTCCAATCATTGAATCTCTCATAATAGCTATTTTTTTTTCAGGTGGGCCATGAACCATTATCCCATCTCCAAAATCTAATAATCCATCTAAATGATGAAATCCATTTATATATAGAAAAAATCCATATAGAATAGCTGATGAAAGTAGATTTGGAAATTTTAGGAACTCTACAAGAGAATAGCTAATTAAAAACCCTAATATGCCTATTAATCCGCTAATAAATGGCCATAACCATGTAATTTTGGCCATATTTTTAATTGTTGTATGGGTTCTAATTGGTAAAATTGTTGAGAAACTTATAAGACCGCAAATAGCTCTGAATAAAGAAGATTTCTCCTGAAAATAATCGTCTTTATTTTTATCTTTCATTTAAACACTTTTTATATTTTAAGTTTTTATATAATATTTTAATAAGATTTTTATATGCATTAACTAATAAAATTGATAATTCAACTTTAAATATCCATAATATTTATTTAGAAATATTTACTTTTATTAATATTTAATAATTTACATATTAAATTAAAATTAAAATCAATTGATAATAATTCTTCACTATAAGATATTGAATTTGATAATTTTTATAGTTTTATAAAATTTATAATTTTTATTTAAAATATTGAATTTATAAATTATTTAAATAAGGATGAGGTAAATGATTTTTTATAAATTAGTATTGTTAGATAGTCTTAACATTATTAAAATTTTTAATCAATAATATATGTTTTTGGCATTATTTAATTTAGTATAAATATTAATTAAACAAAAATAATCATGCAATCTCCTCTATAAAATATTTTATATTTTTAATAAATTTATTGATTAATCTTTATTTTTGTAGTTATAATGATTACAAATATTATTTTTTAAAAATGAGAATTAAAATATAATAAATTGAAATTTAATTAAATAAGGCTAATCATTTATTTGCTAAAAAATATGTCATGAACTTAATATTATTACTAACAATATTTATTAATGTATTACATTTTTTATTTTATTTTTAATTTCTTTATTTCTTTTTTAAAAGATTATATTTTATTTAATTTTATATTTTAGATTAATTCATTCTTTATGCTGATTTCAACAAGATTATTGTCTTTCACTGATTTATTAATGTGAAAAATAAAATTATTAGTTTATAATAAAGTATTACATTTTCGATAACAGGCTACTTCATTGGTTTTTATTGCATTTAAAGAGTTGTTAATTCTGATTATTAGATAGTATTGCATATATTGTACTTTTTTTAATTTTAAGAAATTTTTTTTTTCAAAAACTTTAGAAACACTTATATACTTATTACTATTTATATTACATTTGGAAGTTGAGAACTTTTGTGGATTTTTTTAATTTTTTGGCTTTATAGAAATTCTATTATATTATATAATCGCATATTATATACGGATTTTCATAAAGACCCCTCCACATTTTTTGACAACATCCATTTAATATATTACAAGATATCAACAGTCTATTTAATCATCTTAGTTTAGAATGTAACTCTTTACAGTAAGGTGATTAGCATTGAGTTGATGAAAATAAAGGAGGCGAATTTAATGTTTAGTCCACAAGTAAATGTAGCATTAGGTTGTAATTCACAATCCCCTAAAGGAATGATGCACATGCTTTCATTTGATCAATCAAACGAATAAACTTAAAACATATTATTTAAATTTTTATTTTTTTTTATTTTTTTTTATTATTTTTTTATTATTTTTTTATTATTTTGGAGGTGTTTTTGTTGTGTTCAGGGTTTCCTGTGATTAAAAAAGGTTTTATTTTAAATGTTGGACCTATTGCATCTTATTTGTATAATGTTAAAGACACTATGTTAAAAAATGTTTTATTAAATAATGATGCTGTGAATATCTTCACAAAATGTGATGGATTAAATAGTATTGATATGATAAGTCAAGATTTATCTTCTGAATATGGTGAAAATTTTGAGGATATTAAGAATATTGTGAGTTCTTTTATTCTTAATACAAACTATTTTGAGATTTTAGATGAACCTGAATTTCGAAAAGTTGAATTAACAGGATTTGAAGATTTACAGGTTCCATTGCATTTACTTGTTGAACTCACTGATTACTGTAATTATTATTGTAAGCATTGTTTTAATGATTCTTCTTCTAATAAAAATACTTTCATTGATGCAGATAAACTGTTGAGTTTTTTAAATGAAATATCAGAAATGGGTGTTCATACAATTGATTTAAGTGGAGGCGAACCTTTAACTCATCCAAAATTTAATGAAATAGTTGAGTTTGCTTCTAAGATGTTTAAGAAAGTCACAATTATCAGTAACGGCACTTTAATAAATAAAAAACATATAGATCTTTTTAAGAAATATAAAGATAAAATTACTTTAAGATTAACCTTAAACAGCAGTACTCCTGATCATATGGATGATTTTTGTGGTAAAGTTGGTGCTTTTAATAAAGTAATGAAAATAATTCCACTACTTGTTAAAGAAGGGGTGAATGTTGAAGCTGCTATGAATGTGACTCCATTTAACCAAGATGATATTGAAGATACATTGAAATTATCGATGGATTTAGGATGCTCAAAATTAGAGCTGGGGATAATTTCGCCAATGGGAAGAGCTATGGATAATAATGAATTAGTTTTTTCTGATGAAGAATTTTTTAATTTTGAAAATGAGGTTAATAGAATTATTGAAGTTTATAAAGATTATATATCTAAATCAGAAGAGTATAATGCAATGAGTGAGATTAATAGTGGTGAATTTAGTTTAGGTAATTGTGGGGCAGGTGTTAAGTCTATAAGTATAAGTCCCTTAGGCAATGTTAAACTTTGTCCAATAGATGTGAACCCTTATTTTACTATGGGTAATGTGTTAAATGAGAATTTAAAAGATGTTCTTTTGAGGATTGGGAAGTTTCGATTTGATAAAATAAACAAGCCACAACCTATGGATTGTGGGTCATGTGATCATCTTAAATTTTGCCAACATTGTATTGTTAAAGGATGTATTCAATATAAAGAAATTGGAAATCAGTGTGTTTGGGGCGAAAAATACTTAAAAAATCAGATAACACATTAATATGATTTTTTAGTTTCTAATTTAGTAAAAAAGTTTTTTTCAAAGTTTTTCTTCAAATGAAAATAATTGCAAAGAAAATGTTTGATGTTCATTTATTGTTGATTTAAAGAATATAGTGTTTTGCAAATTAATTATTTTAGGTTCAAATTACCAAAAATTACCAAAAATCTTCGATTTTCAGTAATCCAAAAGATTTTCAGTAATCTTCGATTTTTGCTTCATTTTCAATTTAAATACTTGTACTGTCTTGTTTTTCGTGTAAAAATAATTGTTAGACAACTTCAATAATTAATTTATATTTTGAGATTAAAATACTAATTTTTATGGATTATAATCCTTGAAATGATTTTTTTTAAGTAATGGATTTTTTAAATGATATATAATATTATTTTATTTTAAATTTTTTGTTTAATTGAATAAAGATATTTTTATTATGATTAATTTTAAATTATTTAATAAGGAAATAAATTATTTTTAGTTGATAGTTTTAAAAGCGAAGAATAGATTCTTCTAAGTTAAAAATAAATTTTTAACAATAAAGAATAAATCCTTCTTTTGATAATAGAAAAATTATATGAAAAATTAATTAATTAAATTATTAATAATCAAGGAATAAATTCCAAAAATTTTATTTAAAATATATTGAATATAAAAAAATAAATATACAAATCAATATAATACAGTTAAATTTGTGTTATAATATTATTATTCTCACTTTTTAAAAATATTATAGGTGCTTTTAAAAGTTTAAGAAAATTTAAAATAAATAAAACTCCGTTTTCTAAGTTTCTCATTTCATTCGAAACAACGGGAATTTTGTTCCCTAAGTTTCTCGTTTCATTCGAAACCAAAGATTTTCTAACTTCAAAAGCTAAAGTTTTTAAAGTGTAGGAAATTCTGCATTGTATTCATTATTATTATTTTAATTTGTTAGGAGGTATTTATTATTAAGTTTGATTCTCTTTTTTTCTTTAATAAATTCATGAAAAAAATACATTGGTTAGTTTTTTTATCTATTTTGGGTTTAAGTATTCTTTCTTTTTCTTTTTCTTTCATTACTCCAATATATTTTAAAGTTCTGATTGATAATATTTTTATAAATAAACAGCTTTATTTTTTAAATACAGTCATCATTGGAATGATATGTATTTTCATAGTATCATCTATTACATCTTATTTTAATAATTATTTAATGGGTAAATTGGAATATAAATTATATAAAGAGATTTCTGAAAAATTATTTTACATAATTCAAGCATCTTCAATGAAAAATAAATGGAGTAATGATACTGGAGACTTACTGACCAGAGTTATAGGAAATGTACAAATTGCAACTAAAATTGTATCAAGAATACTGCCCCAGATAGTTACAAGTTTATTTACAATTATTTTCCCGTTCATTATAATGTCTTATCTTAATCTCTATTTAGCACTTGTTACTATTAGTCCATGTGTATTGTTTATTTTTTTAAATTTATATTTAGGTAAAAAAATAGAATTAAATCAAAAAAAAGTTTTAACAATATATGGTGCTATTTTTGCACTGTTAAAAGAATTATTTTCAATTATTCCTGTTATTAAAGCATACAATCTTAACAATTGGGCTTGTGAAAAACTTGAAAATATAAATAACGATTACTACTCAAATTCCATGATTTTCACTAAAATTTCATCGGTCAATGCTTCTTTAAATAATTTATTTAGTGCAGTTCCTGTAATTTTATTCATTGTCATTGGTGGAAGAATGGTCATAAATGGATCATTAACAATAGGAACATTCACAGCATTTTTGTCATATATATCCATGTTTTTTACTCCAATTTCTCAAATATCTTCATATTGGGCATTATATAAATCATCAACCCCTGCAATAGATAGAATAAATGAAGTTATGGATATGGAAATTGAAAAAAGAGAAGGTGGAAATTTGAACATTCAAGAAGGTGAAATAGTTTTTAAGGATGTTGAATTTGCTTATAATCAGAATATAATTCTAAAAAATTTTAATGCTCATTTCAAGAAAGGTTTAAACTATATAATTGGGGAAAATGGGGCAGGTAAAAGTACGATTATCCAGTTGATTTGTGGATTATATCTGCCGAATAAGGGTGAAATAATGATAGATGATCAGAATATCTCTGAAATAAGGCAGAAGAATTTGTTTGAAAATATTTCTGTTGTGTTTTCAAGTCCTTATCTATTCAGTGGATCAATATATGAAAATATTATAATTGGGAATCTTGGAGCAAATAAAAATGATGTTGTTGATGTTTGTAAATTGGTTGAATTAGATAGTTTCATAGAAAAACAGCAAGAAGGATATGAATACAATATTGGTGAATCAGGACAACTATTGTCTAGTGGTGAACGGCAAAAAATAGCCTTAGCAAGAGCACTTATAAAAAGAAGCCCGATTTTATTATTAGATGAAGCCACAAAGTCAATTAATGAAGAAACAAGAAAATCTATGAACAAAACATTGAACAAAATCAAAAACCAAAGAACGATCGTGGTGGTCACACATAACTTAGCTGAAATAGAAACTGATTCTAACATAATAAAATTATAATTTTTTGGAGACTGTAAAAAAGTGTGGTGGTTTTCATGAAAATCCATATTTTATATATAATGATACTATTTTATTTTAAATTAAATTTCAATGATTATTATTATTAAATTATATAATATTAAAAATATTTAAATATTTTATAATACTAATTGTTATTTTTATATTATTATGTTAAATAATATTTGAAAATAGCTAAATGAGAAATATTTAAGTTGA
>JAISTD010000099.1 GCA_031272765.1 Candidatus Methanovirga australis
AAAAAAATAAAAAAGCTGATAAAGAATAATAATACTAAAAGAGGATATTAATTAAGAATTATATTTCTAAGAGGCGGTTGTGCAATTATTTTTGTTTAATTACTATTTATACTAAATTAAACAATATTTAATATACAAATCATTAATTACTGAAAATCCTTTGGATTACTGAAAATCGAAGATTTTCATAATTACAAAAATTGCAAAGCAATTTTTGGTAATTTTCATAATTACAAAAATCTTTGATTTTTGGTAATTAAAAATTTTTTAATATATATTAAAAGAAATTTCATTCATTGAAATAATTGTGCAACAAGATCTCTAAAAAAAATTAAAAAATAATATTATTAAAAGTACAAAGTATTATTGTATTAAAAGAAACATTCCAACTAAAGACACAATACAACGACCTTGTACTTCAATCCTCACTGGATTCATACCATGTAACTAATCTACATAGTAACATTTAGCACTATCCATCCATGATACATGCATATACTTCAGTTATTATTGGATTCATAGTTCCACCTCCTTACTTGAACAGGTCAAAAAGCATTTCAAATGCTTTTTTTTGAAGTTTTATGCAAACCTCAAAATCATAACCTTGTGAGAGTTTCTATTAACCTATCAAAATATCGTGCATTTTGATAAGATTTATAAATTTTAAACTCTCATATTAGCCTAATGTTGTGGTAGTATATAAAGATGTCGATTATCCACACCCTCACTTATGGTTTTAATTTGAGTATTAAGGACTCTTATAGATTATATATTGTATAAGTAGTAAATTATTAACAATTTGATGGATTAATCAGGTTGAATTAACCACCCTATCTTTACATGAATAAACAAAGTAGATTCTATACACCAATGAAAACTAAGTTATTTTACAATGGATAAAAGATTATGATAGTGTGAAACCTATAAAGACAATGATGGTTCTTCAAAAAAGCTTAAATGCGGGAATTAATCATTCAGAGGAGAAAAAAGTATATTTTTAATCAATTTTAAAAAAATGAATGTGCAGCATTTAACTTAATCCAACTACTGAGTACTCCTAAGAAAAATTTACTCATATTAACGATAGCTATGAAAAAAATAAGGAAAAATTTTAAATAACAGGAAAATCGACCTCAAAAAGGTAAAATATACGAATTTTCAATGAAAAAATGAAAATAATAATAAAACATCAGATATTAAAGATTTTTATTAAAAAGTTATTCTTAAAAATATTTAAATTTAAATTTTAAGATTATTATAATCTTTTTAAAACTATTTAATATTGGAATTTGATCAAACTTTCTTATATTTAGATAATTTATGGAACTTCAGTTCCTATTATTATATAAAACAATTTAGGAGAATCTTTGGTTTCGAATGAAATGAGAAACTTAAGGAATGAAATTCCTGTTGTTTTGAACTAAGTGAGAAACTTAGGAAACCAAGTTTTCACTATTCTTCGTTTATTTCTGAAAGAAATTTAATGAAATTTTTATAATTTAATGTTTTTAAAAGTTCGAAGGATATATTAAACTTTTTAAATATTCTAAGTTCAAAAAGTGTTTTATGAAGTTAGGTTTTTTAGTTTTTCAAATGATAAACCAGTTATGTCACTGATATCTTCTAAAGAAAAGCCTTTATCTTTTAATCTTAAAGCAGTCTGAATAAGACTTTCTATCCTACCTTCTTCAATTCCTTCTTCTTTACCTTTTTCTATACCTTCTATTCTACCTTTTTCTAAGGCTTCTTTTGCTGCATCTTCTATTCTGTATTTTTCCATCATTTCTCTTTTTTCTAATTCTAATTTTAGAAATTCTTCTTCTTCAGTCTTTGAAATCATATTTTTCCTCCTTTCTATGTTTTTTATTAATTCATCCTCTTTTATAGCTTTTTCAAGTTCATCTGGACTTAACAAATCAAACAAATACATGAAAATAAGATCTATTGAATTATTAAAGTCATAATATTCCTTTTTTAACCTATCAAAGATAACAATCTCCAATAGTTTATCATCATAAACTGAATAATCTTTTGTATTTAATATTTGATACTCATGTTTATATATTTTTGGTTTCTCTTTATAAAATTTATGATTCAAAATAGCTATTGAGATTACTTTTTGGGCATCACGATAGCTATCACCTTTTTTCAGGTGAACAACACACTCTCTATCAGCATAATGTTTTATTCTGTTTTCAAGATATCTATCATAAGCGTTTTGGGCTTCTATGTGGATTATTGTGTTGTCTATGGTTTTGGCAACAATGTCTAAGCTTATTTCTTTACCTTTTTCAACATCTGCGACTGCTTCACCGTTTAGAATATCTTTTATCCTGATTTTTCTCTCAAGTATTCTCTCTGAAAAACTTTCTAATATTTCTTTTGATTCGTTTCGACCAAAAATGAGCTTGAATATCTGATCATCCATTAATTTAATATTTCTATTTCCTATATCTTTATTTCTGTTGTTTTTATTTTTCGAAGTCAGTTTATACACCTCTAAAATTAAGAATATAATTATTTTTTCATTGTTTTAAACATATAAAACAATATTAATACTAATTTACTATTTTTATATTATTTTATGATAAATAATATTATTTTTTATAGTATATAAATATTACTATAAAATAAATTATTAATATTATTGTAGTAGTGATTGTTAGACATCCTAAACTTTTTTAAAAATTTAATAAAAATATGTAAATGCACCGATGAATATTCAGGTTATTTACAAAGATAAAGAATTAATGGTGGTGTGAAACCTATGAGAACATGACGGCTCTTTAAAAGAAGCCTAAATGTGGGGAGTTAAGTATCAGATAGAAAATGAGAATATAAAAGAATTTCAAGTAAAAAAAACTCCAAGCAAGACCCTATGCGGTGATTAAAACTGTAATTTAAATACTGGTCATACATGATTAACAACCACCTAAGAAATCAGATAGATAATTTAATGAAATGCACAGCCAAGCTTTTTAAAAACAAAAAATCAGAGATTTTTCTAAATTCTCATGCTTCGCTTGAGAATAAACGGAGAATTAGAGAGTTTCATAGGTTGTCTTCGACAACAACGAGAACTTTGTTCCCTAACTTACCTAAAATGTAAGAAAAATTTGATCAAAAAAAAAAATAATGAGAAACTATTTTTAATCAATGTTTCCAAAGAAAAATTAGGAAATTTTAAAATTAGGTGAATTTCTGAAAATAACAGGAAAATTAGCCTTAAAAAGGCAAAATATGTGAATTTTCCAATGAAAAAATGAAAATAATAAACAAAACATCATATCAATATATATTCAAACCAAGTTTATAGAAGCTCTCTTATAATGGTTTAAAGAATTTAAGTGAAACCATAATTCCAATAGCAGAATACGAAGAGTTCTATGCTCATGCAGATTCTGTAAAAATTAGATTAAAAAAAAAGAAATGAAAAATAGAAAGAAAAAAAATGAGAGAAGATTAAGTTAAAAGATTAACATTTTTTTTTTCTAAGTTATGAATAGCTGGTGCCCTGATAACATTCCCTTTATAATCAAAAACAGAACCATGGCAAGGACACTCCCATATTCTTTCCACATTATCCCAATGCAGTCTGCAGCCTCTATGTGAACATCTTCCATCAAGAATATAGCTATTCGAATCACCATCCTTATAAATAGCTAATGTTCCAAGCTCACAGTTAATGACTTTCCCACTATCATTGCCCATTTTAAGTACTGTCCTGGATACTGAATCTGTAAATTCAATATCTACATCCTTAAATTTTTCAATCTTTTCTTTTTCTATTTTAGATTCCTTATCTTTAAATCTTAAAGGAGAAAAAATATCCAAATAGCTATTTTCTCTTTTTAAAATTAAGTCTCTTAAAATAATCCCAGACATTATTGATGTAGTCATTCCCCAGCTATTGAATCCTGTTGCAATGTAAGTTCCTTTCTCTGATGTTTCACCAATAATAGCCAATCTATCTTCAGTTAAATTATCCCCACCAGAGAAAAAATATTCAAAAGAGTCCACATCAAAAGTATCATCACTATAATCTCTTAAATTTCTATAAAATATATTCCTATCAGTTGAATCAGCAATTGAATGATGTTCACCCAATAATATTAACATTTCTCCCTTACTTGTTGGAGCTGACCTTAAAGTATGAAATGGATTGGAAACAATGAACATATCCTTAACATCTTTTTTAAGTAGCAATCCTAAACCATGAGACTTATTCTGAATTAAATGTTTATAAACAGAATCAGGATCATAAATAGGAGTATTTGTAGCAATAACAATATTCTTTCCTTTAACTGAACCATTTTTAGTTTTAGCTATTTTAAAACCTTCAAAATTCTCAATATCTAAAACCTTCGTTTTTTCAAAAACAAACGAACCATCCCCAGAAATATATCTACCAAGACCATGAAGATATTTCATAGGATTAAATTCAAACTGATTTTCATAAACTAAAGCACTGCTTACATTTTCAAATGGATAAGGAACCTTATCAACTATTTTTCCAGGAATATCTAACTCTTTTAAAGCATTTAATTCCATATCAATAAAGTTATTTTTAGTTTCATCCTCTGAAAGTATGTAAAATGAAACTTCCCTAAGATCACAATCAATACTCAAATCATCCACAATCTCTTTAATCTTATTAAAACCATCAAAATAAGCTTTTTTAAACTTCAATCCAAATGTTCTACCAAAATTTGAAAGAATATGACTATAAATTAAATTTGAGCTATAACTAATTTTAGCTGTTGATGTTGAGGTTATATAATGACCAATCTTTCTCGTTTCTAAAACACAAACTGTCAAACCTTCTTTTTTAAGTAAGGTAGCTATTGAAAGTCCTGCAATACCAGCACCCACAACGATGACATCAACTTCAAGGTCACCATTAAGAGAATCAAAATCTAAATCATCACTATTGTCCATCCATAAAGATGAGTGTTTTCCTAAAAACATATAATCACCGAAAATTCATGAATATTTCAATATAGATATTATGTTCAATGGTTAATTTAAATTATTTATTCATTATTTAAAAATTCTTTCAATTCTTTTTCAATTTTAGAAATTTCACTAACACCGAGATGACCTAAATCAGAATCATATAAGACTAATTTAGAGTTTTTTATCATTTTAGACATTGGAATAGCATCTAATTCAGGGGGAAAATATTGGTCTTGGTTAATAGCTATTATCAATGTTTTAGCTATTATTTTATCTAACTTATCTTCAATGTTGTAGGAAGTTATGGCATCACTTCTTAGAACGACATCATTACCATCATACATTTCAAAATCTAACATTAATTCATTCAAATCATTATCAATTTCATCATTGCTTAAGTTTTGATAGTGTTTTAGTGAAAAACCAAAAGGATAAACCACTTGATTAGCTAAACCTATAGATTTTAAAGGAACTTTATAGGTTCCATCGTTATATTCAGGATCATTTTCAACTATAGTTTTTATAAATTTATTTATTGCATAGTTATGTCCAGCAAACTTATAACTGCTCACTAATGATATTATGAAATCCATATCTTCAGGGTATAGAACACCCCAGCTTAAAGCTTCAAATCCTCCCATAGAATTTCCAATCAATCCTTTAAGATGTTTTACATTGAATTTGTCTTTTAAAAACTTTTTCTGAAAATTTACCATATCTTCAATAGTGTAACTTGGGAAATTAATTCCTAATTCACTGTTTGAAGGACAATGAGAATTAGGAGAACCAAGGGTTGTGATTGAAACTATAAAATATTTTTCAGTGTCTAAAGCTTTTTTATTAGCTATTATTTCATATAGGTTTCTTATAGATGTACAACTACCACCTAAGCCATGAAAAAATATTATACAATTTGTTATTTCATCATTTTCATTTTTAATAGGTTTTCCTATTGTTACATATTCAACCATCAGATCTTTTAAGGTTTTTCCAGAAATAAAATCAAATTCTTTTAATGTGTAATATTCAAGTTTTAAATTTTCTTCAAATCTTTTCATGGCTTCTTCATTCATATTTTTTTCTCCAATCAGCTATTTAATAATAATTTTATTTTTTTATTTTTTAAACTTTTTAATTTTATTTATTAAAAATAGTTTTATACAGTCTTGTTTTCATCTGAAAATAATTGTTAACAGACTCAAAATAGTGATCTAGGTGGATTTCACAGTGTATGACTATCGATACATTTAACTATAGATACATTTATATACTATTTTGTTATAACATATTATTAACTTTTTAGCATATACTTGTTTATAAAAAGATTAAATGATTGAATTCAATAGAGATAATAATAATATGATAATAATTAATACATATATGATATTAAGTTAAAAATTTTTAGTAATAGTTATTAAAAGAAATTTTATTCTAAGTTTTCAGACATTTTAAAAAAAAATCAAAGATACTAATTTGAGAGGTTTAATATGGAAAATGAAATGTGTATAATTGTGGATGGTTATTCTACTGGAAAATATTATGTTGATTATTTTAATCAAGAAGGCTTTGACTGTTTTCATGTTCAAAGTCGTGAAAATCTTAATTTAGATTTATGTGCTGATGCTGATTTAAGTAGGTACAAAGACACAATATTAAATGAATCTATAGAAAAAACGATCCAATGGATAAAAGAAAAAGGAATTCCTTGCTGTATTGTGCCTGGAACAGATTCTGGAGTGGAATTAGCTGATACATTGAGCCAATTTTTTAATACTCAATCAAAAAATGAAAAATCCAAAGCAAAAGCCAGAATAAATAAATTTAGTATGTATAAAGCATTGAAAGAAAGTGAAATTCGTACAATTAAGCAAGAATATTGTAACTCTTATGAAGAAGCTATTAAGTCAATCGATGCCTTAAATTTACATTACCCTATTGTAGTAAAACCTGCTCAAAGTATTTTAAGTGATGGATTTAAAGTTTGTAATTCATTATCAGATGTGAAAAAAGCTTTTGATGATAATTTAAATTCTAAAAATATTATAAATCTATCTAATAATGGATTACTTCTGCAAGAGTTTATAAAAGGCACTGAATATGTTGTAGACACTGTTAGCAGTGATGGAAACCATGTTCTAACAGACTTAATGGAATATACTAAAAAAATATCTAAACAAGGACATTCTATCTATCAGTCAGCTGATTTTCTGCAACTTAATGAGGATTGGACAAAACCTCTTGTAGAATATGCATTCAGTGTATTAGATGCAGTGGGCATGAAGTATGGTGCTGCACACATTGAATTAATGGTTGATAAAGATGGTCCAGTTTTAGTTGAAATTAATTCAAGACTTGCAGGTTTCACATTAAGTCCAGATTTTGTCAGAGAGGCTTATGGACATAATCAAGTAGAAATGGCTACTCTTGCATATATCTCCACTGAGAGATTTTTAAAAAGGGCATCAGAGTTAAATATGACTTTAAATAAATATTCTTCAATAACATTTTTGACATCAGAAAATGAAGGATATTTAACTAAAATTAATTTAAATGGATTAAAAAAGTTTCATTCTTTCATACATGCAGATTTTCATTTTCAGATTGGAGATTTTATCTCTGAACCAAAAAATTTAATTGAATCTGTAGCTTATATATTCCTCCAAGATGATAATGATAAGTATGTAGAAGAAGCAAAAAAATTTATTCTTGAACATCCAGAAAAAATTTTGACTATATCTAAAAATCAATTATAATTCATGATACATTCTCTTACAAACTGAATTATTGATATATTTGATTTAAATTTATCCTATTATAATTCTTATTTTTTTAAAAATAATTTATATGGTTCTTTTATAATTAAAAATAAGAATATTTGATAAATTTATTAAAAATATAGATAATATGTTCTAAAGCTTTTATAATATTGATTAAAAATTTTTACATGAAGTTATTCTTAAAATTGTTTGTAATTTTAACTAAAGAATTATTATAAGTTTTTTAAAATTATTTAATAATAGGAATTTTGATCAATTCGCTGAATGAAATGACGAACTTAGAACAGAGCTTCCTTTTATTTCAAATGTCGTGGAAAATTTAATGAAATTTTCTAAGTTCATTTCTAAATATATTAATAAAGTTAGTTAGATAAAGCACTATATTTATAAAAAAATTATTACATAGTTATGGCTATTGTTTATAAATTATTAATTTAATCATATCTTATAAAATACCTTTAAATTAAATTTAAACAATGTATATAATACTAAAGTTTTATAACTTTATAAAATTTTAAAAATGAATATAATACAAAATTTTGCCTTATACTATAATGTGAATGTAGAGATTGTAATATGAAAGAAAAAACTATTTCAAAAGAGCACAAAGAATTAATATACTATTGTGTTACAACATTTTTTGAAAGATTCTCATTTTATGGATTAATTGGATTGTTAATATTTTATTTGAGTTTTTCAATTAATGAAAGTGGTTTAGGATTAAGTGAAATTGAAGCTATTGAAATAGTAACTTTATTTTCAGCATTATCTTACCTTACTGGATTATTAGGTGGTTATGTAAGTGATAATATTTTAGGAGGGTATAGAGGAGTTTTATTTGGAATTATTTCGGAGTTTCTTGGTTTTCTAATTTTAACATTAACTAACAATATCTATACCATGGAAATAAGTTTATTCTTAATAGCTTTAGGAATAGGATTTATTAAACCAAGTTTATCAAATATGGTTGGCAAAGTCCATGATGAACATTACCAAGCAGATAGATCCTTTTCAACATATTTTCTATATGTTAATTTAGGAGCTTTTTTTGGTCCAATAGTAGCGGGAACTTTAGGATTTTCTTATAATTTCCATATAGGCTTTGGGTTAATAGCGTTTGAAATGTTCGTAGCATTAATATATTTTTTAACAAAAAATACAATTAAAAATAAGTACCAAATGCCACATTTTAGCTTTAAAAAGAATAAAACCTTTTTTTATATAATTATAGTAACTATTATTTTTATAATAACTTTTATCCTTTTAACAATGCTTAATAATTCTATATCTAAGAATATTTTCTTTATTATTAGTGGATTTTTTTTATTAATACCTTTAATTTATTTTTATTATATATTAACATCTGAAATTACTAAAGAAGAAAAAAACAAAGTTATATCTTATATCCCAATATTTCTTGTTTCAATATTTTTCTTCATCATAACCGAACAATTAAATTCTACAATGTTATTATATATCAAAGATCATATCATAGAAAATTGGATCGAACCAACATGGATTATTTCAATTAACTCATTTTTTGTTATCATATTCTCCCCATTGTTTATTAAATTATGGGATCGGTTAAAGAACAGAAGACCTAATGATCATGACAAATTTATAATTTGTGGGATTATTTTAGGATTATCTTTTTTTAGTTTCGGTGTTCCACTAATTTTCTCATTAGATGGTAAAGTTAGTGCTATTTACTTTATTATTGGAATGATTTTTATGGTGCTTGGAGAGCTACTTTTATGGCCTATTGGACTCAGCATAACTTCAAAGCTTTCTCCTAACACAAAAGGAAGTGAATTCATGGCTTTATGGGGTATTAGCCCAGCTATTTCCCAAGCCATTAATATGAATATAAATACAATTTATGTTTCAAATCCTATTTCATTCTTTCTTTTATTTGGACTATTGTCTATATTATCAGCTATTTGCTTATTATTTCTACCTAAAAAAGTAATTAAAATAATATCTAATAAATAATTTTCTTTTCAGTTTGATTAATTGCAAAAAGTAAAAAAAAAACATAATTACTCACCATAAAGACAAATAAATCTAAGTATATTGCACAATTCTACTTTAAATGTCATTAATAATAAATAACAAGAAAATGATGTGATGATATTATTCTTTCTTTTATTAACATGATTTTTTGATCTTTTTTTTTGATTTTGTGGGTTTGTAAAATTTGGGATTAATATTTCTGTCATTCTATATAATATTAATATTAATAAAAGAGTTTTGGGATGATCTCAATAATTAAATTAATATTAAATGTTGAATAAAATTAAATATATTATATAAAATTTATAATGACTCTATATACTTTTAGATTTTATATACTTTTAAAAATTTTAATTATATTCTATATTTTTAATTAATCATAATATTTTAATAAATATATAATTTATTTAATCCACGATTTAATTAATAAGTATTTTCCATAGATTTGATAAAATGAAAGCGTTAGTTGTTATTACTGGAAGAGGGATGGGTGGGGATGCTGTAAATGCATTGAACATTATTAAGGCATTGGAGGATGTAGATATTCAATGTGAAATAGCTTTGGATGATAATGCTCCAGGTTTATTATTCAAAAAAAATGATTATTTTTGGCATAAAGTTCCTGTTCCTCAAGCTGGAGGTCATGCAGCAACAAAATCAAATATAATAAAAGCAGGGATAAGAACATTAAGGGCTGTTTTTAAAACAAGACAATTAATTAAAAAATTAAATGTTGATGTTGTTGTTGGAGTTATTGGTGGAGGAGCTATTGTGGGCTGTATTTCGGCTAAATTAGCAATGGTTCCAGGAGTTGGTATAATTGACAC
>JAISTD010000101.1 GCA_031272765.1 Candidatus Methanovirga australis
AAATCAATAAATGATCTTCTATATGGACTTTAGGTTCATTGCTAATTATTGTCATGTGTAATAATATATTTTAACCCATATATAAATGTTTTGAAAAAAGTTAACAGAAAAACTATATATTTAAATAATAATTTCATAATATAAATAAATGGAAAAGACATAATGAATCTTCATACAGATAGATTTTACAAAGGAATGGAGTGAACAAGTCTAAATATCTGATCTTCCATTATTTTAATATCTAATGTTTTCATAAAATATCAATATAAAAAAATTGTGAATATAAATTACAAAAAGAAGTAGTATGTTGTTAAAATACCAATAGTAGATACTATAGCTGTTATTAACCAGTATGAAAGTATAATTTTCTTCTCAGAGATTCCATGATAATTTAAAACATGATGAAAAGGTTCAATAGGTAAAGTAATAATATGAACTCTGTGTAAAAGACTGATAATAACAGTCACAATTGGAACAAATAAAACCAAAATACCGAAGTAAGGAGTATCTGTAATTAAAACTGCTGTTGCATATCCTGCACCTAAAATAAATGATCCTGTATCTCCCATAAAAATAGAAGCTGGGTATCTATTGAAAACTAAAAATCCTAATGTCACGCCTATTAAAACTATAAAAGGAAGTGATTTATCCAAGTTTCCAGTGATGAATAAATATATAACACAGGCAAATGATGCAATAGCTATTATGCCTGATGCTAAACCATCCATCCCATCAATTAAATTTACAGCATTAATAGCACCTGTTATACCTATTAAAATCACTGGAATAGCTAAAATTCCTACTAAAATCCCATTGAAATTAATAATCGGTCCGAGATTGTATCCTCCTAAGGTAAAAACTGAAGCGGTTACTACTAAAAATATTCCTATAACTAATTGTACAATTATTTTATCTTTTTCACTCATTTCATTTTTAATTGGAACTTCATCAATGACTTTAACCAAGTTTTTATCTAATAATTCAGGTAAATCTTTTTTAGCTTTTGATGTAGCTATTCTTGCTTCATGATTTGGTTCTAAATTTAGTATACCTACTTTAACTGTTTTCTCACTTATATTTTTAATTACTTTTTGAACTTCTTTTGATTTAAGACCTATTAAATCATCCATTAGACCAACTATCCCTGCAACAACCATGGTTAATGCACTGATTGTTATTAATGGTTCCTTATAATAAATAGAAGTAACAAATAGAATAGTGAAGAGAAAGGCTATTCCTCCCATTGTAGGAGTGCCTGTTTTATGCCTATGTTCAGAAACAATTGGATTATCCACTATATTAGATTTGATTAAAGCTTTTTTAATAAAATATGTAAATAAAACCGTTGTTATAAAAGTAATTGAAAATAAAAAGCCATAATTCATCATAACCAACCATCTTAAATATAGTTATATAAATTAAGATTTTTGTATTAATAAAGTTTTCTAAAACAAATAATAAATGAAAAACAATTATATAATTATAAAATATAAATTAAATAGCTATTAAAAATAAATAGCTATTATGAACCAGCCATTTTAACACCTGTTAATTTAGATGCTTCTAAAGTTAATGAACGGAGATCTTCTTTTTCAATTTTACTTAGATGTGTATTTCCTGCCTGTTGAACTAACATACATCCTTCTTCAGTCATTGCCTTAATGTATCTTCCTAAGTCTTCACCTGCTTTATGATAATCAAGTCTATGTCTTAACTGTTTATCTTGTGTTGCAATGCCTTTTCTACAATTTCCTTTAAAGCACATTTGACATACTCTACAACCCAATGAAATAAGTGCAGCAGTACCAATGTATACTGCATCAGCACCAAGAGCTATGGATTTAACCATATCGGCTCCATTTCTAATTCCTCCAGCAGCAACTAAACTAACCTTATTTCTTAAATTAACTTCTTTTAAAGCCTTATCTGCTTCAACAATAGAAGCTATTGTAGGAATACCAGAATGTTCAGTTACAACTCCTGGTCCAGCACCTGTTCCTCCTTGCATGCCATCAATAACAATAATATCTGCACCACCCTTTGCAGCTATTTTCACATCATCTTTAACCCTTCCTGATGCAAATTTAACCATTATAGGAACTTGCCAATCTGTAATCTCACGTAACTGTGATATCTTCATACTTAAATCTTCTGGTCCCACAATATCCATGTGCCTTGCTGGAGAAAGTGCATCAGCTCCTTCAGGTATCATCCTTATTTTAGAAACCTCTCCAGTGACCTTCTCACCAAGTAAATGACCCCCCATTCCAGATTTTGCTCCTTGACCTATTTTAATCTCAATTGCATCTGCATTATTTAAGTATTCAGCCGATACACCAAATCTCCCAGAAGCATATTGTGCAATTAACTTTTTAGCCAATTTTCTTTCATCTTTTAACATTCCACCTTCACCAGTGTTTGAAGCCGTTCCAGCATAAGTTGAACCTAATGCAAGAGCCAATTTCGCTTCTTTACTTAAAGCACCAAAGGACATTGCACCTATCATAATAGGAGTATCTAATTTTAAAGGATGTTCAGCATATCTATCACCTAAGGTCACATTTGTAAAACAAGGCTCCCTGTATTTATCCAATGGAGGTCTTGAAACTTGAGCTGGAATTATTACAAGATCATCAAAGGTTGGAATCCTTCTAACAGCCCCCATACTCTTTACTTTATATGATCCTTCATTTGACTTTCTTTTAATTTCAAACATATCATCATAAGAGAAAACATTTCTTACATCATCACTTACTGCATACACATTAATAGCATTATTTGGACACATTTCCTCGCAGATTCTACATCCAACACAATTTTTATGATGAACAGGGTATGGTTCATTATTAATTATCTCATAAACACCATGAGGACAATTATTATAACATGAATAACATTCAGGACAAATATTCTCATCTTTAACATCACATTTATACCAACAACATCCTGGACGAGAAAATTCTCTATTGCATAAAAATGAATCTTTTTTAACATTATATGGCATTAATTAACCTCCAATCTTAGCTATTTACCATAAAACGGTCTTTTACTTTTTGGAATTATTTTTCTAAAACTATCATAATCAGAACTATTTAAATTAAACTCATGTTTAATTAACAAACTTTTAAGTTCTTTCTTATCTTCATCATCAATATCAACTAAAGTTGCATTCTTCCCTAAACTTTCAACTTCACCTAAAACATAAATAACTCCTCTTATAATAGATTCGCCAATGTCTTTACCTAAATCACCAAGGACAACTATACGACCTCCCATCATAAATATTCCAGTCATAAAACCTGAGTTGCCTCCAATAATTATAGTTCCGTTTTTCATTATTTCCCCAGTTCTTGCACCAGCATCTTTTCTTACAATGATTTCTCCACCATATATCCCTTGACCTACTCCATCACCAGCAGAACCATCTATTGAAAGTTTGCCTCCAGTCATATTATCTCCAGCAAACCAGCCTACATTACCATTGACTTTTATATTCGCTTTATCATTCATTGTTCCTATAAAATATCCTGCTGATCCATCAACTTCGATATCTACTTCATCCACTAATCCTGCAATAAGGTAATGCATTGCATGAGGATTTTTTAAAATTATTTTATCATATTTTGAAGCATTTCCTATAATGGACTCATTTGCTTCTCTTGGTGTAATTTTGGATAAATCTATTTCATAAACATTATTCTTCATTTTAAAACCTGTTTTTTATTTAAAATCTATTTTTTATTTAAATATAAATTAAATAATAAATATTAAAATAATAATAAAAATAGTATTACTAAAGATAAAATTTTAGAGATAAAATTTAATAAAATATTGATAAAAAATTTACTTATTAAAAAAATAATTATATATTATTATATATTATTATTAATTAAAATATACTTCTTTACTCATTAAAAAAATACTCATTAAAATATACTATTTTAAGCATGAAAAAGTTTTATTGGTAGCTTTTTATTTCATTAAAAAAAAAATTATTCATAAATAATATGAAATTATATATCAATAATTTAATTCAATGATTAATTATAAGATTAAAAATTAATTATTATAAAATCTATTATTATTTGTAATAAATTAATTATAATTTTTAAAATATTTATATTAATATATAGAAGTAATATTTAAATTATATATTTTTTGCCCATAATCTTTTCTTTGGTTCATAATCTTCTAAAAAATATAACTAAAACTATGAAAAACTTAATAATATATATACATTAAATATATTAAAAGAAAATATTATCATTCTCTATTGACAGTATTATAAAAGTATATTAAAAGAAATATATAAACATTCCCTATTTTTGAATTTGGATAAATAAATATAACAAGGTGTTTTTTTGAAAATAAGAGATGGTCGTCTAAAAAAAGCAATGGATGAAGAAGCTGCTAAATTTACATCATCAGTAGAATTTGATAAATATATTTTTGAATCAGATGTTAAATGTAACATTGCACACACTTTAATGTTAAAAGAAGAAAAAATAGTTGATGAAGAAATAGCCGATAAAATACTTGAAGCCTTATTTAAATTAATGGATGAAGGTTACGATGCACTAAATTTTAATCATGCTGATGAAGATATTCACATGGCAGTTGAAAAATATGTGATTAATTCAGTTGGTATGGTGGGTGCTGGATTCATGCACACAGCAAAATCAAGAAATGACCAAGTGGCAACTGACCTCAGACTAAGTTTAAGAGTTAAAATAAATGAAATTCAAATAGCTATTCTTGAATTTATTGAAGGATTAGTTGAATTAGCTATTGAACACAAAAACACGATATTTATTGGATACACACATCTTCAACATGGACAAGCAACAACCTTCGGTCATCACCTTATGGCTTATACCCACTCACTAAAAAGAGATTATGAACGGCTTAAAGACAGTTATAAACGAGTGAATTTAAATCCATTAGGTTCAGGAGCATTAGCAACAACAACATTTCCAATTAACAGAGAACTCACCACAAAACTTCTTGGGTTTGATACCTACTTAGAAAATTCAATGGACGGTGTTAGCTCTCGTGATTTCATAGTTGAAGTTGTATCAGATTTAGCTATTTTATCTTCAAACCTATGTAAAATAGCTGAAGAACTAATTATGTGGAGTAGTTATGAATTTAGACTAATTGAAATAGCTGATGAGTTCTCCTCAACCTCATCAATAATGCCACAGAAAAAAAATCCTGATGTTGCAGAATTGGTTCGTGGAAAATCATCCATTATAACTGGAGAACTTATGACAATTTTAATGATACTTAAAGGAATTCCATACACATACAATAGAGACTTACAAGAAATAAACCCTCATCTTTGGAATGTTATTGAAAACACAGAAGCGATTTTAAGTATAACATCTAAAATGACCTTATCAATTAACTTTAAAAAGGAAAGAGGATTAGAATTAGCTTATAAAAATTTTGCAACTGCAACAGATTTAGCTGATTTAATGGTTAAAGAAAAGAAAATACCTTTTAGAATCGCTCATCAAATCGTTGGACGAATAGTGAATGAATCAAACATCAACAATCTTAACTTCAACAAGATAACTTCTGAATTTGTAGATAAAATAGCTATTAAACTTACAGGAAAACCATTATCTTTACCTGATGACTTAATAAAAAAAGCTTTGGATCCTGTCCAAAATGTTAAATCAAGAAATGTTATAGGAGGACCTGCTCCTGAGATGGTGGAGTTATCAGCTGAGAATATGAGAGAATTTTTAAAAAAAGAATACAGAAATGATTTAGATTAAATAAACTCCCATGATTCAAATTTTAGAATAAAAAGAAAATAAGAAATAGAGACTGTAAAAAAGTGTGGAGCTTTTTCTTATATTGCTTCATTTCCAAGAAATAAAGCTAAAATTACTTTAAATAGTCCATTGTCCGTCTTGAATTTTCTTTTAGGTTCTGATTTCTTAGTTTTACTATATATTATTAATCTCAGCCAAATACGAGGTTGTAAATTTTTGTGGAGTTTTTTTAATTTTTCATGGATTCTTTAATATGGATTTTTCATGAAAAACTCCACAATTTTACAGTTTCTAAATTAATAAAAGTTTGAAGAAATACTATATATTCATGTTCATTGAAAGTAGAATTATACAAAAAACACCAATGTCATCAACTTAACGATTTTTATTTTTAAGGCTATGAATAATTTATATATTTTTTCATGATTTCAAATAAATTGTAAATTTTTTATATAAATTCGTTTAATTTTTTTTTTTTTTTATTAAACTATTTAACAATATGTTATAAAAGTTTTGTTAAATAAGAGACTGTAAAAAAGTGGATGATGACCCTTTAATTTACTGATATATTTATATGGGAGTTTATGCATAAATAATTACATAAATATAATTAATTTCGTTTTTGGTGATTATTTTATGGGAAAAAGAGGTCCTAAACCTAAATTTACAGAAGTTACTTGTCCAAATGAAGATTGTGAAGACTATGGTAAGGTTAATAATGGAAATATTATTGGTAATGGTACATACAAGACAAAAAATGGTAAAGTACATAAATTTCACTGCAAAACATGTG
>JAISTD010000012.1 GCA_031272765.1 Candidatus Methanovirga australis
ACCTGAAAATGTTAAGAATGCTGTAATTGATGGGCTTGAAAAGGGATTTACTCATTATACTTCTAATATGGGTTGTATAGAACTTAGAGAAGAAATATCTAAAAAACTTAAAAAGGATAATTCTGTAAATGTAGATTCAAATTCAATCATGGTTACTACAGGTGCAAGTGAAGCATTGTATATAATATCTCAGAGTTTATTTAATAAGAATGATGAAGTTTTAATCCCTGATCCTGGTTTCCTATCTTATAAAGCTTGTGTTGAGTTAGCTGAAGCAAAACCAGTTCCATTCGAAGCTTTATTTGAAAATGATTATAAGGTAAAGTATGATGATATTCAGGATAAAATAAGTTCAAAAACCAAGGGAATTATATTAAATTCTCCTTCTAATCCAACAGGGGCTGTGATGGATAAAGAAGACATTAAAACTATTTGTGATTTATCAATTGATAATGATTTTTTTATTATTAGTGATGAAATCTATGAAAAGATAATTTATGATGCAAAGCATTATTCTCCAGCTCAGTTTAATGAGAATACTCTTTTAATCAATGGATTTTCAAAGGCTTATGCTATGACTGGTTTTAGAATTGGATATATTGCAGGTCAGAGGGATATTATTGATGAAATATTAAAGGTTCATCAGTATAATACTGCTTGTACAAGTTCTCTTTCTCAATTAGGAGCTTATGAAGCATTAAAAAGTTCAGATAAATATGTTGAAGATTTAGTGAATGAGTTTAGAAGAAGAAGAGATTTTATTTTAAGTGGTTTAGATGATTTAGGTTTAGAATATAGTGATGTTCAGGGAGCATTTTATGTTTTCCCTAAAGTTGATAATGCTACTGATTATGTAAAAAAAGCTTTAAAAACTGGTGTTGTTTTGGTTCCAGGCAAAGGTTTTGGAGAATCTTGTAAAGATAATCTAAGAATCTCTTATGCTAATTCTTATGAAAATCTTGAGGAAGCTATTAATCGTTTAAAAACTATTAGTTAACCATATTAAAGTGCGGATAATATGGTTGAGTATAGAATAATAACTATTTGCCTTTCAATTCTATTCCTGTTCCACGAACAACGATTTGATTAGCATCACCAAAGTTTCCAACTGTATCATACTCAATTGTAAGATCTAAAAGACCATTGCAATCATTTTCTTTTAAATCAATGCTTAAATTAATGATTGCTTGTTCAGTTGCTTTTTTTAAATTATCAAGAAATTTTTGACTATTATCATGTGATTTAGTCACGAACTTTTTTGTGTTGTGAATAATAATTTTGCTTTCAAATATTCCTTTATAATCTTTAATTTTATTTTTTTCTGTGTGGGTTGTGGTTAAGAATAGTATTCCTAAGTCATTAATATCTATGTGTTCTATGTTAGGATCGTAAGTTAAACTCTTCCCATGATTTAAGTTTTCAGGTGTGTAGTTAATAAGCTTATAAATTCCATTTTTTATATAAACAAGAATTTTTTTGAAAAAACCAGTTAAGTAAGCTATTAAACCAAATATAAAAACTACTAAAAAGTATTCTGCTAAAATTGGGAAGGCTGCTTGTAGTATAAAAGCCGCACTTCCTATTGTAACAAAGTTGAAACCTAATCCTGTGTTGACTAAAATAAATCCATAAACAACGGTTATTATAAATAGTATAAATGCACTAACTGCTCCTGTTGTTTTCCCATGAATTTTCTTTGCAAAACATGTTTCAACATATCCTGCTAACAATGGTGAGAGAATCAAGCCAAGATTGTAACCAAAAATAGCAATATTATAATAGTAAAACAAAGCTAAGGATAGTACTCCAGATAAGGTTCCAATAGCTATGCAGAAACTAACTACTAATATTTCCTTAATTTCCTTTTTGTTGGTATTGTTTAAATTCATTTTATATCAATAGAGAGATTCTATAAACTAAATATTTTTAAAATTTTAGGTTTTTAAATTTTCTAATTTAGACTTTAAATTTGAATTAAAGAATTTTTAACAAGTATTAATTTTATCGATATTAACAAACTGAGGTTAATAGAAACTCTCAATAATATTTAATATTAAAATATTTATTTAAATACTATAATACAATGATGTAAAGATAAGATTTAATATGTTGTTAATTATAAAATATATTTATATTGCTTATATTTATATTTTGCTTGAACTTTGGATTTATATTACAGTTTCATCTTGAAAGTTCAAAACTAATCACAAGTGAAACATGATCAAATTCATATAGTTAAAACTGCACATTCACACATATCGGCTATTATCAAATCTATTACTTCTATTAAAAATAAAATCATCAACCCCACTTCCTTGTAAAAAGACTTCTTATCAACATTTTCATAAAAACAACCTCTCAAAATATTACTCACTAAAAAATCCTCACTTTCTATAAAACTCAGTAGTATAACTCATTTTTAATCGTTTTCCATACTTGTTCAATCGGATTAAACTTTGGAGAATACTGAGGCAAATGCACAATATATGTACTTTGTTTCCTAAATTTCTCACTTTGTTCGAAATCATGAAAAATTGAAAAAACTCCACAAAAATTTACAACCTCAAAAAGTTCATAAAATATTTATAAAATCTTATGAGAGTTTCTATAAACTTAATTTAAACATATATTAATATGATATTTTATTATTATTTTTCATTTTTTCATCGGAAAATTAGCATATTTTGTCTTTTTAAGACTACTAATTTTACTGTTATTTTTATGGTTTTTCCATATTTTTTCATAGCCTGTTTAGTTTTTTGGGTGATTGTTAGTCGTGTGTGACCAGTATTTAAATACGATTTTAATCACTGCATAGGGTCTTTGCTTGGAGTTTCTCTTACTTACATATTATTTTATATTCTCATTTTCTCACCTGTTGCTTAATTCCCCACCTTTAGGCTTTTTTGAAGAGCCGTCATGATCCTTTTAGATTTCACACCACAATAACCTTTATTCTTGTAAAATAACCTGAATATTCATCTGTGCATAGATTTATTATGGTTATCATGTGGAGAAGCAATAGTTAATTCA
>JAISTD010000107.1 GCA_031272765.1 Candidatus Methanovirga australis
AATTGCTGAATTGGTTTTTGAACATTTTAAAACGCACCCTGAAAGGTTTTTGGGTGTGATTGCATTTGGTACAAGTCAACAAAATGCAATTGATACTGTTGTAAGAGCTTTACGTCTTAAAAATCAAGAATACGAAGATTTTTTTGATGAAAACAAAGAAGAATCATTTTTTATTAAAAATCTTGAAAACGTTCAAGGAGATGAAAGAGATACTATTATTCTTAGTATAGGCTATGCAAAATCAATTGATGGAAAAATTAGAATGAATTTTGGACCCATTAGTAATTCAGGTGGGGAAAAAAGATTAAATGTAGCTATTACTCGTAGAAAATACAATGTTAAAATTGTAGGTTCACTTTATCCTTCAGAAATTGTAACTGAACGTATTACATCAGATGGTCCTAAATTACTCCGCAAATATATTGAATTTGCAATGTCAAATACAGAATTATCAACTCAAAAAGAAGTCAATAAAAATCAAGAACAAGAAATTCAAAATAAACCCTTTGAGAATGCAGTGGCTTCATTTATAAAAAGGTCAGGTTATTCTATAAGTACTAATATAGGTTCTTCAGATTATAAAATTGATATAGCCATAAAACATCCATCTAAAAAAGGCAATTATGTTCTTGCTCTTGAAAGTGATGGTTATTCTTATCAATCAGCGAAAACAACTCGTGACAGAGATAGACTAAGAAAAGAAGTTCTTGAACGTAACGGATGGAATATAGAACATATATGGTCATCTGACTGGGTAAAAGATTCAAAAACAGCGGGTAAAAGACTCATTGAAAAAATTGAAAATTCAATATCTAAATATGAAGATGACAATAAATACTCTAATTTAAAAACTGAAAAAATAAGTGAGGAAGACTACATTGAGTATAATGAATATGATGACATTGGAACATATTATAATATACCAGTATTTAATAAAATCATACCAAACTCTTCAGTATGTTTTTCAATCACCGAAGCAATTCAAAAAATCATATTAAATGAACATCCAATCCATATTATGCGATTATCTAAAATGATATCAATTTATTTAAGACAAACGAGAGTCACCCCAACGACTCAAAAACAAGTTGCTTCACAAATAACAGAAAATAGATTAGGAACGATTCATGATAACTTTGTATATTTAAACACAACAAATGAATCACCAATAATGCCAAAAATACCAAATATTCGTCCTATTGACCATATTAGTCCAAGTGAACTTATGGAAGGAATGTTTATTGTTGCGGATAGATATTATGGACATACAAAAGAAAGTTTGCTCCATGAAACTGCAAGACTTTTTGGATTTAAGAGAATTGGAGATAAAATTTCTAAGATTTTAGATGAAGTATTTAGAGAATTAATAAGTACTGATCGTATAATTTTTAAAGATGGAGTAATTAAAACTCAAACACTTGAAATTATGAAAAACACAATAGATGACTTAAAAAGTAGATATCAAAGCAAAACAAAAATCACTCGTAAAATAATTAAAGAACAATTCTATTCAACACAAGAGAAATATGATAGATTTATTAATGAAGTTAATAGGTTAAATGACACCTTTTTAAAGGAAACTAATTCAGCATTAAACATTATTTCCATGGCACAAGGACATACAAAAACTGTTGTTGATGAACTTAAGAATAAAATTCATAGAATTAATTGTATTATAGAAAAAATAGAAAATTTTACAATTGGAATTGAGATAATTCAAAATTATGAAGATTTGCTTCATGATTTAAATCTAAAATATCAGAATAAAGAAGATGATGCGAAAAAAATGATTAAAAAATGCTTTCCTCCACCACAAATGACTTATGATAGATTTATAGACGAAATTAATAGTTGTAATGAAATTTTTATAACTCAAATTGAAATAATATCGAATATACTTAATACTTCTCCAGGGGATATAAAAAAAGTTGATAATGAGCTTAAAAGTAGATTTGATACATTAAAATCAATTGTAGAAAAAATGGATAATTTATCAGTTGAGTTAACTCTTAATTTAGGTACAAGTAAAAGTTCTAATGGTGAAGTAGAAAATTTATTAGATGAAATGCAAAAAGTTATTGATTCTGTAAAAGACTATGATTATTAATAAGATTTAGGGTTTTAGATCTTGTCGTATTCCTGACTGGTATTTCACTGAATTTTATTAACATCATATATTTTTATTAAACTTTTAAAAACGGAGAATTATTAGTTAAACACTGCACATCCATTTTTTTAGAAAAAATTGATTAAAAATAACTTCTCACTAATTTTTGATCAAACTTTTTTAAAAAAGTTTGAATGATAGTTTAAAAACTAATGGAATTGATGAATTTATCACAATTTAACTTTTTAAAATGTTCCTGATTTTGATTTCTATTCTGGAGTACTGTCTGTATGATTAATATGTGTTTTTTAGGTTTTTGATAGAAAAGATGTTAAAAAAATTATTTATAGTTCTTATAGGGTGTTAGAAATTTAGTGAATTTTCGAGCATTTTTCATGCTTATTTCATACTGTAGCATGATTCATATATATTAGAGTCTAAAAGTACACAGTATTTAATCGTGAAAATTGAAATAAAATCAATATTTGTTCTTAAATTTAAATAAAAGAACGTATGAATCTTATAATTTTTCAACAAATCTTAAACAATTTTTTAAAGATTATATTCCAATAATAATCATTATTCCCTTATCAATATTATAAATACAATTTAATAAACTTTAAAAACATTAAATAATCCAATTTAATATTTAAATTTCACTTTAAAGCTTTTTAATGAGAGTTATTTTTCGCATGTTCAGCAAAGATTATTTATTCATTTATTAATCATATTAAAACTTAAAATCAAGTATTTTAGTTTAAAATCTAATATAAAAATGTACTTTTAGAAAACAAGATATTTTACAACCTTAAAATATAACATAAAAGGTTCGACAATGCTTCGATTTTTGCTCGAAATCTAACACCCTATAGTTCTTAACATTTAATTTTTAAAACATTTCCAAAAAATTATTCTTAATTAAAGTCTCATTCTAAGAAATAAAGAATTTTATTTAAAAATAAAAGAATTATTATTTAAAATTTAAATGTCTTACAATATAAGAGGTTGTCAAAAAGTGTGGAGGTTTTCATGAAAATCCATGTTTATATAAACGAAAAACTTCGTTTTTCTAACTTATAAAATCAAAGATTTTATAACTAAAGAAAACCATGAAAATTGAAAAACCTCCACAAAAGTTTACAACCCCAATATAAATAAATTTTATATACTAAGATGTGAAAACATATAAGTGTAAAAATACTTAGAAGGTGTAAAATATGAGCATGGTAAAAACCACAATAAAAATAGAAAATAGTCTATTAAAAAGCATTAAAAAAATAGCAATAGATAAAAATACAACTCAAAACCATTTAATGAATGAATACCTTGAAAAAGGATTAAAAAACGAATTAAAACAAAATTTAGGAGCAACACTCGAAAAACAGAATAATGAATTTAGGGATATGATAGGGATAGTTAAAGCAAAAGAACCTACTAATGCAGTAGAATTAAAAAAGAAAGGACAAAAAGGAGAATATTAATTGATTTTTGTTGATACTACCTTTATACTTGGATTGGTAGTAGATAACGACCAATGGCATGATAAAGCTATTAAATTAGTTTCAAAAGTAGAAAAATCAAAAAGATGGATCTCCAACATCATATTAATAGAAACATTAAATGGGCTAACTGGAATTATGGACGGAAAAGAAATAGAAAATATGTACCACCTAATAAATACTAATTATAATATTTACATAGTAGATGAAACACTACAAGAAAAAGCAATTAAAATAACAAAACAATATAATGGGACTTTAGGCTATGCAGACTGTACCTGTATAGCTATAATGGAAGAGTTAGGAATACATGAAATAGTATCCTTTGATGAACATTTTGATAATAAAAAAGGAATAATAAGAATATATTAATTAATAACGACATTGTTGGAGATTAAATGATAGAATCAAAATTAAGCGGTGAAAGTTTAGACATTTTAAATGAAAATATAGCTAAACTAAAAGAATTATTTCCAGAAATACTAACCGAAGACAAAATAGACTTTGACAGGCGAAAAACTATTCTTTCAGAGGAAATAGACGATTCTCCAGAAAGATACAATTTTAGTTGGAATGGAAAAAGTAAAGCAATAGCAGCTAATACTTTTTGATCAAACTTTTTTAAAAAGTTTGAATGATAGTTTAAAAACTAATGGAATTGATGAATTTATCACGATTTAACTATATTTTCAGTTAAGCTTTTATTCTCAATCGATACGAGAGAATTTTGGAAAATCCCCAATTTCATCTTTAAAAGTTTGAACTAATGGTAAATTGATGACTATCATGATTTAAATATTTAATAGTAAAGGAGTTAGATAAATGAAGACTATGGAAGATGTATGTGAGAAATGTGGAAGTCCAAATATCGAAGAAGTAGACGGAGTAATCACTTGTAACTCTTGTGGAATCAAGTATCCTCAAAGATCATCAAAATATCAAAATTTTGATGAAGAGTTAAAGGAGAGAGAAATCCAAAGATTAACAAGTCCTATCACGCGCCCAATACTTGGACATCCTAAAGATATAGAAGGAAACCCTGTAAGAAAAAATATTCTGAGTGGTGGATATAGTATTGAACCCAAATCTGGAATTTTAAGTGATAATGAGATACTTAAATATGCTGGAGATTCAAAAACCGCCTCAAAAATTAGATTAAGAAGAGGAATTGGTCAATCATCAGATAAAACTCTACTTTATGAAAATGAATTATCCATGATTTGGATTGGTGTTGGATTTACTGGATCACTGTTTGGAGTATTACTTGTAAATAGTATGGGATTTGGATTCAGTGCTTTATTAGTTCTTATATTCACTCTTGGAATTCCAGCAGCATATACTTTATATGTTCTTTATTGGAAAGATTATGGGGATAAAACTTACGAAGTAAAAGAAACAATTAAAAATCCTAATCCAATGAATAATTCTAATACAGATGTAGATAATGAAAAAGATGTTAATGAAGTTTGTGATGAACTTAAAGATTATGAAAAAGATATTAATGATTTGAAAGCTAAATATCAAAGTAAAGAGGAGACTGCCAAAAAAGTAATCTCAGAATATTTTCCACCACCACAGCTAACCTACGATAGGTTTATTGGTGAAGTTGATATATGGGGAGAGAAATTTCATAAACAAGTAGAATTAGCTTTAAATATAATAAATTTGGCACCAGAATACACATCAAAAGTTGATGAAGAACTTAAAAATAGAATAAATATATTGGAAACTATTGTGAAA
>JAISTD010000015.1 GCA_031272765.1 Candidatus Methanovirga australis
GGTGGAGCAGTCTTTATAACTGGAGGAGTTAATTATCTAAATAACTGTACTTTCATAAATAACCAAGCCGAAAATGAAGGAGGAGGAATAATAACAGATAACATGAGTACTCGCTGTTACTTTAATGAATGTAATATTTCTAATAATGTAGCTAAGTATGGGGGAGGAATAAGTGCATATAAAGGGATAGTGGAAGTTCGAAATAGTGCTATTAATGGTAACATTGCGAATATTGATGGTGGTGGAGCTAACATTGTTAATGGGACAGGACACTTTGAAAATTGCAATATTTGTCACAATAATGCAGCGGAAGGTGGTGGAGGAATAAGTATATTTAATGGTATAGGTCGAACTCAATTATCTAATATAACTAATAATAGTGCTTTTAATGGTGGTGGTATTAAAAATAATTGTTGGTGTATGGTTGAAAGTTCTTCACTAATATACAATACAGCAAAAAATTTTGGAGGAGGTATTTATAACACTGGTAATTCTATTGGTTTATCATTAATCATGTTAAAACCATTTAAGGTTAAAACAAGACTTTATTATAATAGTGCTTTTTATGGTGGGGGTCTTTATGATGATAAAGGGAATGCAGAATTCAATGGTACCTCAATTCATCTAAATGAAGTAAGTAATATCCGATATGGTGGTGGTATATGTTCCAGGAATTTGGATGTTGGAGACTTATTTGATGGGATAATAAATGATTGCAGTGATAATATTCCCGATGGATCTGACTTTGGCTGGCTATGAAAACTTCTGATGAGTAATTTATGGTACATGTCTTATTTTCTTATAAAATTCGAAGTGGATGAATATTTTTGAACATCGATACATTTATATACTGTTACCACATTATGACTAATAGAATCTTAGAAGATGATGTTTTTTCTCATATTGAGCTTTTTCGTATACTGTTACCACATTATGACTAATAGAATGGGTTTCAAATTCAATGTCATCAACTTAAGAAATCTTGTTAAATATTTTAATAAAAAATTAAACAAATTTATATAAAAAAATTTGCAATTTATTTAAAATCATGAAAAAATATATAAATCAATTCATCATCTTAAAAATAAAAACCGTTAAGTTGATGACATTGGTTTCAAATTTATGAATACTTTTATCAAATATAATATTTTTGATAGACATTGGAATGGGGGTGTTAATATGTGATATTACTATAAAAATTGGCGAGTGTCTTTGGAGTAAAGTATATATATGGAATGACTAACATATATTATGAGTTTAGAACATACTATAAAACCTAAGCAATATAAGAGGTGATAATTTATGAATTATAGTAAAATATTATTAGCATTTGGTTTATTAGCTATTTTAGCTATTAGTAGTGTTGGTGCCGTGTCTGCTAAGACGTTAGAGATTGAAATGGTTTCATCTGGTTGTTGGCATTTGTTCGATTTTGATGTTTATAAAGGAACATTCATCAATCATGTGCCTGTAGCTGGACAATACGAACGAATCTATTTTGAACGGGTTGAAAAAGACCAATGGGCTTCAAGAGCAAAAATCACTATTAATACAGATACTTTTGAAGATATTCATTATATTTTGAGAAGTAGAGCATACCATTACTATATTAATGGTTGGAGATATGAATCTACTGGAACTATAGTTCCATCTTATCTGAAAGAAGCTGTTGATTCAAATACATTAGAGATATCAAATACAGATAATCGTTACCGATATGAAACTGGTAGAATAAGTTTTGATAGTATAAATAAGCTCAAAATAGTGTATTCGACTTTTGGAGATACTATCTTTAGTGGTGGTAATCTTTTTGTTGGAGATATTGAACTCAGTCAATAATAAAAAAAAAAAATTGAGGTGAAATATAATGAATAAATTAAGAATATTAACTGTATTGGGTTTAATAGCTATTTTCGCATTGAGCACTTGTAATGGTGTTGTTGCTAAAGAAATGGATTTGGATGTGGGATTTTTGAGTTTTGGTACAGACCATCAATTTTCTTTTGCTGTGTATAATGTTAGTTGGATAGGTTCAAGACGAAATTTACAATTGTTACATGAATCTAATTTCGATTTGAAATGTGCTTTTCCAAAATCTATAAATGTGAAAATTTATCCTGGTGATAATATATCATTTGTTTCAACAAGCAGAGCATGGGTCCCTGTGGATATCATGGTTTGGGGCTGGGGAGAACAGATGATAACTGGATATACTTTTGTTGCTGTTGAAAATAAAACCTATAAGTTTAGAATCAATACATGTGGTGATACTGTTTTCAATGATGGTAATCTTGATGTTGATATGTATGTGGGTTCTGGTAAGTATCCTTGGATAACTGTCCAAAAAGGTAGGTATTGTTAATATGAATATTATAGATAGACAGGAGGTGATAATTCATGAAATGTTTGTTAACGGGTATTTTAATACTTGTTTTAATATTGGGTGCTGGAGTAGTCAATGCCTATGATATTACTCTAAACATAGAGAATATTGATAATGTTACAAGGCAGCTTAAATTCAACGAAACTATGTATTGTTTTGATGGAAATAGTGCTCAAGATTTTACTTTCCGTGGAGTAAATCCAAACATTGAGGAACTCAACAATGTATACCTTTATGCAAGGGATGGAGCAGCACCTTCTAGACCTGCACCTTTGTTCAGATTCAACCATAGAACTAACCAAATGGAACAGTTTATCCACTATGGGTTTAGTTTTGGGGAGTGTGTTACTTGTTTTGCATGAAAACTTAACACATTTTTTATTTTTTTTTATTTTTTTGGGTTTGTCTATTTTTTTTAGTGATGGGGTTTAATTTTTTATCATTTTTTAATTTATTTTATACTCCAGTAAGTGCTGGTGAGTATACTGTAGAGAGTTTCTATAAACTTAATTTAAACATATATTGATATGATGTTTTATTATTATTTTCATTTTTTCATCGGAAAATTCGCATATTTTGTCTTTTTAAGGCTAATTTTACTGTTATTTTTAGGGGTTTTCCCTAATTTTTTCATAAGCTATATGCTAAGCAGAACAAATTTCCTTTAGTAATCTTGGTAATTGAATTATAGTTAAATGCTGTGCATCCAATTTTTTAAAACGGAACCTTCGGTTCCTAAGTTGTCTTCGACAACAAACGGGAAAATCTTCGATTTTCCCTAAATTTCTCGTTTCACTCGAAATAAAAAACGGAAATTAAAATTTCCTAGATTTCCTTTGGAAATATTGATTAAAAATAGTTTCCATTATTTTTTTTTGATCAAACTTTTGTTGTCGAAGACAACTTAGGAACCGAATGTTCTGTTTATTCTTGAGCGAAGCGAAAGAATTTAAGGAAATCTTCAACCCCGTTTTTAAAAGGTTTTGGCTGTGCATTTCATTAAATTATCTATCTGGTTTCTTGGGTGGTTGTTAATCCTGGGTTGACCAGTATTTAAACACATTTTTAATACACTGCATCATGGTCTTTGCTTGGAGTCTCTCTTAATTGAAATTCTTTTATATTCTCATTTTCTCATCTGTCCTTAACTCCCCACCTTTAGGCTTCTTTTTGAAGATCCGTCATGATCCTTTTAGATTTCACACCACAATAACCTTTATTCTTGTAAAATAACCTGAATATTCATCTGTGCATAGATTTATTATGGTTATCATGTGGAGAAGCAATAGTTAATTCA
>JAISTD010000154.1 GCA_031272765.1 Candidatus Methanovirga australis
ATAAAATTAATTATATTAATAAATACACTATTTAATTAAATAAAACTTGAAATAAAATAATATTATATTTATTTAAAAATTCCATTACTTAAAAAAATTATGTCAAGGACTATAATTAATAAAAATTATTTTATAATAAAAAATATTAAATTTGATAATTATAAAATTATCAAACTTACTATAATTAATAAATTATTTATAGTTGATTTAATATATAACTTTTAGTACAATTCCCATATAATAAAATAATATGCTTAATCTATAGATTTTTTATTTATTTTACTTATTCTTAATTCAATTGTTTTATATATTACTTATTTTTATTTTTAAGTATTTGATAAAGTAATTAAATTTTCAACGATTTCATAATATTTCAATTTTTGATATTTTATTGATTTATGTTTCAAGTGTAATTATTTCATGTTAAAAATAAGAATATCTAAGATTCTCTAACTTCAAAAACTAAATTTTTTAAAGTTTAAGAAATTTTGTCTTAGACTATAAAATATAAATTATTACGGATAATAGCTCTGTTATTTATTAAGAAAAAGTAGATAAATAAATATTGATGAATAGATAAAAGAAAATTAAACCATATGTTCTTCTAATTTTTCTCTAATATCATCTGGAATTGACCTTGATTTTTGTTCCACAAAATCAAAATGAACACAAACAGCCTCGCCTTTAACTTTTAACTCTCCATCTTGATAGGCTTCATGACCAACAGTAAACGAAGAATTCCCAATCTTCAATACAAATGTTTTTATTTCAACATTTTTACCTAAGTACATTTGTCCAACAAAGTCATAAGTTGTTCTTGCCATTATAAGCTTCCATTTCTCATAACTTAGATCAAAATCTGGTGTGAAAAATTTAAAAATATCATTTCTGGCAGTTTCAAACCAATCTGCTAAGATAGTATTAGTTATATGTTTTAATCCATCTACATCTCCAAATTTAGGAGTAATTATTATTTCAAACATGATGATCATCCTTAATAACTAATAAACATTGAATAATTAGTAAATTTTAATTACCATTAATTATATATTCTAATTATACGTACCATATATCCCAAATTAATTAAAATTCTCTTGTTCAACTAACGGAGAATAAAGAACAGCTAAAATCTTAGATTTTCTTCCATTATAAGAATGTAAGTGATGAGGAACTACGGAATCATAGTAAATACTGTCTTTTTCATCAAGAATATATGTATCTTTACCATATTTTATCTCAATACTTCCTTCTAAAACAAATATGAACTCTTCACCTTCATGTGAAGATAGTTCAAAGTCTCCTTTTTCTGTATAAACATCAATTACAAAAGGTTCCATATTTCTATCACTTTTACCAGATCCCAATGAATAGAAATCCAATGCAGATGAGGTAGTTTTACCTTCTTCACCAGAAAAGTGGACAGCTTCTTTAAACACTCCATCTTTACTTACAATAGGACCATTTTGAAGATCATCATCTAAAAATGTTCCAAGCCTAACTCCTAAAGTTTTAGATATTTTGGTTAATGGAGATAAAGAAGGAATAGACTCACCATTTTCAATATTTCTTATTAAATCCAGACCTAAATCGCTTTTATTACTAAGTTCTTCAATAGTCATATTTTTTAATTTTCTTATTTCTTTAATTTTTGCTCCAATATTATTCGTCTTCTCTTTCATATTTTACCTTTAATTACATGATTATTTATGAAAAACTTTTAAAACGGGACCTTCGTTTTCTAAGTTCCTTACTTTGCTCGAAACAACGAGAATTTAAATAAATATAATATTATTTTATTTTTAAAATTTTTTGTTTAAATTTTCAACAATAGAAAAATTCATTAATTAAATTATTAATATCATGGACTATAATAAACTAAGAGAATGATTAAAAATGAAAAAAATTAATGACCACAATTGACTATATCAAATCATACACCAAAATCCTTATTAAAAAAATGAAGAAATTAATGATGAACAATTTTTGTCCCATTAGGAGAGGTATCATTCGACAAAGTATCATTCTGTGAAGTATCATTCTGTGAGGTATTATTTAGGACAAGAATTGTTGATTGTTTATTAACAATTGTAGGGTTAAAATCACCGTCGTCAACTGTTGCCATTTTACTGCTTTTATTAAAGTCAATAGCATTTAAATGAATATATTCTTTAACATAATCCCCTGTAAACAATGCAGCAATATTACCTGCTCCTAATCCAACAATAGCTATGAGAATTATTATTAAAATATTTGCTTTTCTTACTGGATTCAACATACCACCTTCATTATAACTTAAAAAAAAATTGAAATGAACACATTTATTATTTATAATTTATAATTTATATATTATAATAAATTTTATATTTTATTAAGAATTATCTAATTAATAATGATCTTAATCCAATAATTTAACCATCACTTTATTACTCACTGACATTTTAGCTATTTAATTAGTTTGTAGCTATTTTTCATCATCATAATTTTCCTTATAGATTGCTATCTCAGTTACTAATTTATTAATATTCTGATTTATATTTTCAATCTTCAAATATAATCTAAAAATCAAATAATAGGTACCTAAAATACCGATGATTATTAATAAATCTAATCCTCTCCCAATACCCAAACGATTTGCTAAAAATGTGGTAGAATCAGGGGATAAAGAAATAATAAACAACATAATCCATAAACATACCCATAAAACAGTTGTCTTTAATGAAATTTTCCCATTATTATAAAACCTTAAAACAAAGAATATAGTTAAAATAGCTAAAATTATAAATAAAATTTGATATATTCCTAATAGTTCAAGCACTGACTCACCTTCTTAAATATCTGAGAAAAATAATAATAATTATTACCATTAAAATATCATTAAATTAATAATATTGAAACCCTACTTAAGAACATCAATAATCATTCTAAACAAAAATTTCATGCCTACAAAAACATTTGTGCCTTTATTTTGAGTTTCATCTGTGTAAATGGTTTTTATAGTAA
>JAISTD010000167.1 GCA_031272765.1 Candidatus Methanovirga australis
ACTTAGCAATACAACTTATGAAAAAAATTAGGGAAAAAACCCCCTATAATAAATAACAAGGAAAAAATCCATCCATAAAAAAGGTAAAAAATATACGGAATTTTCCCACAAAAAAAAAATGAAAAAATAATAAAACATCAATATTAATTATATAACTCAAATCATAGTTTATAGAAAACTCTCTTAGCTATTCATTAGGATCCTGTTTATAATTATTTAAAATTTTTTTGTATTCAAGGACTTTTTCGTGAGGATTGTTTGATTCCATTAAATCTGACATTATTGCCACACCATTCACTCCAGTCTCTAACACAGAATTAATTGTTTTCAGATTTATTCCACCAATAGCATAAATAGGGATATTAATGCTGTCTTTAACCTCTTTCAAAAATTTTAAACCTTTTGGAACCAAATTTTTTTTAGTTTGAGTTTGGAAGATGTGTCCTACAATGATGTAGTCTGCATAGCTGTCCCCTACAATTTTAGCTTCTTTAAGTGAATGAACAGATACACCAACCTTGTCAAATTCATGTAAATCATCTTTATTTTTATTGAATTTATTAAATGGTAAATGTATACTGTTAATGTTAAAAAATTTCCCAATATCTATATAGTTATGAATAACTAAATCAACATTATATCTATTTGAGATAGATATTATTTTTTTACTAAGATTAAAATATTCTGATTTATTTAACTGTTTTTCTCTTAGAATAATTTTGGATGGTTTCGCTTTTATTATTTCTTCAATTTGGGATAGGTAATCATTTTTTACTAAATCTTTGTTTGTGACGATAATTAACATTTAATACCTTGAATTAAAATTAGTCTAACTCTGTCCGTTCTGCTATACAGAATTTACAAACTGATTTCGGATTATTTTCATTGTTTTTTTTAACTGGGCAATAAAATATCCCATTTTCATGGGTGACATAAAGAGTCCCTGGAAAAGGGGTTCCAACAGGATGGATTGGTTCTTCTAATAAATATGTTGTGTATAAACTAATTAAAGCATATATTAATGGAAATTTGTCGTTTTTATGTTCATTTTTTTCCATTTTCATCTGTTGTTTAAGAATATCTAATGATTCATGGAGTTTGTTTGTATTTACATAATCTTCAGCATAATCAGTTTTATCTTGATTAATGTCTTTTATTCTCATTATAAAGTATTTTATATATATCTCTAAATATTTTTCCCTGTAATGTTCCTGAACATATTTCCCTTCTTCTCTTAAGATGGATGTGGCTATTGATAAGTCATAAACAGATATATTTTTAGATAAGGACTGGATTATTTGTATAAAATCTGTTTTTTTTAGTTCATTCATTTTTTTTGTTTTTTCAAATGTTTCAAATATAGCTTCATAATCTTTTTCATCCAAGATAACACCATTTAAGTCTCAGTGATTTCATAATTATAAAAATTTTCATTTGTGTTGATTAAGACCTTGTTTAGAAGTTTTTATATTCTATTAACATTTAAATAAAAGGTTTGAAATAGGCACTTATTTCATTGTTTATTTAATTTCTAATAGATTATTATAATGATTAAAGTTTATTAAAACATGATAAGATTAATTTTATTAAAGTATATATAAGTTTATAAGTTTTACCATTTTTTATAAGATATAGTCATATGTTAATGTTTATCAATTTATTAAATTCAATTATGTCTTATAAAATACCATTAAATTAAAATTAAACAATGTTATATTAACATTTTCAAATGACTATATTAAAAATTTTTATTAAAAAATTATTTTTAAATTACTTAAATTTAAAGATATATTAAAGATTTTTAAAAATTTAATACATATGATGTTAATAAATTCAGTGAATTACTATAGTTAAATTAATTTATTAAATAAGTTATTATTTTTGTTATTAGTTGTATTATTTTAATTTTATGAAAATGTTTATTTAATAACTATTAATGATTAATCATTAAACTGTAAAAAAAGCATGAAGTTTTCATGAAATTCATATACACGAAAAACTTCGTTTTTCTAAATTATAAAACGAAGAATTAATTCTTCTAAATTGAAAAATAAATTTTCAATAACAAAAAATTTTATAATTAAAAAAACAGAAAAATTGAAAAAACTCCAAAAAAATTTACAAACTCCCTAAAAAAGTTTATTAAGACTTAGGAAAATCATAGATCTGTGTTACTAAACCTATGATTTTTCACATTCCAAATTTCTTTTAAAATCATTCTACATCTATTAATCTTTAAAAGTTTATTCTTAAAGAATTATTCAATAGTATTCTATGTATTAGATGTTATTAGCTACTTCTTCCAAGGAATTAAATTTATCTTATACTTAATATTAGATAAGTAGAATTATGCTATAAAAAAGAATAAATTGGTGATTTTATTCATCTTTTAACACGAAATTGTTGAAGATGTAGTATAAAATAACGATTATGAATACAGTTCCTATAAGATTAGATAAAAACATGAAAGTATCATTAACCATAAATCCATAAACAGTCCATGACAAGTCATTTATGAATAATACCATTGCATATATGGGATTGAATCCATCATAGTTATTTCTTTTTTTCATGTCCATGATCTGGAGCAATAAAGTAAAATTTAAAACAACCACAATAAAAGATGCGAATTGACCAACAAAACTACTATAAAGTTCAGCTACCATTTTTTCTCACTTTTTAATATTTTATAATATTAAGATAGAGTATTATTTACTCTTAATTATTAGAATTACTTAATACTTAGAAGTATATAACTATACTAACAATATATTTAATTATCAAGGTGTCCAAAAAATCAAAGGTGGTTAGAGCATTATTTTGCACATATTAAGCTTAATAAAAGGTTATCTTACAAAAGTACAATTTATATAAACTTTTAAAATTCTAAAATTTAAAAAGTTTATTTTAGTAATAAAATGAAATTTAGCAAAAATAATAACTAAATAAAATTTAATTTGATAAAAATTCTTCATATTCAAAATAAAGGACTTTTTCTAAAAATTAAGAAAAATCAAAATTATATGAAAAATTAACTGGATAATAATTGTTTTAAATCAGAATTAAGAATTTTTTCAGAAAAATATCAGAAATTAAAGCTAAATTCTCATGTACTTTTAAATTAACAATAGTTTTATATCTTAAAACTTATGAAATAAGAACCATAAACCCTTTATTTTTTCAATAAATCAACACTTGTTAACTATATAAAGTTAAGTGAATATTATATATAAACTTTTCGTTTAAGAGGTGTAATTTTTGTGGAGTTTTTCATGAAAATCCATGTTTTATATAAACGAAAATAATGTAAACTTCATTTACTAAGTTCCTCACTTCGTTCGGAACAACGGGAATTTCATTCCCTAAATTTCTTGCTCTGCTCGAAATAAATGGAAACTCTGTCCTAAATTTCTCACTTTGTTCTAAATTAAAAATTTTCTAAGTTATAAAATAAAAAATTTTATATAGTCCTTGATATTAATAATTTAATTAATAAATTTTTTATATAATCTTCTGTTATTAAAAATATCATTAAACATGGTTTATTTCATTATTAAATAATTATAAAATTAATTATATTAA
>JAISTD010000177.1 GCA_031272765.1 Candidatus Methanovirga australis
AAAAGTGCTGAACCTGCAAGTCCATTTGCTGCAAGTCCTGAGCCTCCATTAAAGCCCATCCATCCAAACCATAAAAATCCTGCCCCTAAAACAGAATATCCTAAGTTATGTGGAAGTAAAGTTTTATCTTTTCTCTCTCCTACAAGTAGTGCAAGTGCCAAGGCAGATAAACCTGAGCAAGTCTCTACCACGGTTCCTCCAGCAAAATCAAGAAGTCCTGAACCTGGCATACCAATGTATTGACCTAAATTTTGCATCCAGCCACCACCCCATGCCCAATGGGCTATAGGTACATAAACAAAAGTTAGCCATACTATTACAAAGACTATCCATGTTGAAAACTTCATTCTTCCAACAACAGCTCCTGAAACAAGAACTGCAGTAATTGCTGCAAAGGTTAATTGAAATCCAATAAACACAACAGTTGGAATACTTCCATGAAGGTTATTTATTCCTATTCCCTCCATAAACAAGTGGGCAGGATAACCAATAAATCCTCCCATACTACTTCCAAAGGCAAATTGATAACCATACAAGACCCAAATAATACTTACAACTGCAAATGCAATTAAAGTTAAAAACATCGTATTTAAAACATTCTTTTTCTTTGCTAAACCACCATAAAAGAAAGAAAGCCCAGGAATACTCATTAACAATACCATAATTGTACAAACAAGCACCCAAGCAGTATCTCCACTACTTAAAACATCAACCATTCTTATCATTCCATATCTTCAATTCTACTCAATCATACTATTTATTAAGCACTAATCCTGGCTTAATAACTTTTAATTTCATTTAGTGCTAATAAATAGATTTTATATATAATAGTTTATTTCTTCCAATAAGAAATTTAGTTTTTATTTATTGTTTAATAAGGAATATTGGCTCTATTTTTTAAATAATCAAGTATAAAATTGTATTAAACATAATATAACTATTTTTAACTAATATATTTTTAAAATACCCTCTTAAAAATATTTTAAATTTTAATATTAGTATTATTGGAAGTCGGAAGCCATATTCCAGTACTTAATGTTTTGTATTCATCATATATAAATTTATTTATATCTTTTTCAAAGAAAGAAGGATAGAAATGTCTAATAAATAAATATTTTATTATTATATCAAGTAAAAAATCAATAAAAAACTAAATATTTTTTAAAATTATGAGTTATTGTTGAATATTTTTATTTTTCATCATCTTTTAAAAAATCAAGAATTTTTCATTTCCATACCTATAAACATTTTCATATTTTCATTGTTTTGTTCATATTTTTGTATTCTTATGATTCATTCATCTCATTATATTTTCATGATTTATTAAAAGTTTTATTATTATTTCATTCTTTACAATCTAAATTTATTCAACTTTTGATAAGATAATTTAATCTAAAGATTTATTATATATAACATTAAAATATTAATAAATACACATATTAAAATAAAAAATGTGATATTAACTAATTTTATGTTTATATAAAATTTATATATAAAATTTAATTAATAATATTAAAATTCAATTTAGCTTAATAAATGTTATTAAAATTCAATTTAGCTTAATAAATGTTATTAGAATTTATTTTAACTTTATTAAATTATTAAATTTTGTTTTAACTTAATTTAAACTATTAAAATTATATTTTAGAACTTAAATATCTATAAATTTAAAATGGTGATTTAAATGGATATGAAAAAGATAAATATTATTGTTTTGATTTTAGTAATCATTAATACAATTGCAATCGTCGGTATTGTGGCTGACCACTATGGAGTCTTTTCTGATGAATCTTTAAAGTTAGAAAATCATGTTAAACATACTCTTTACATTGGTTTAGGTAATAGATCTGATGATGAAGGGTTTATAAGTGATTTAAAAGCAAAAATGGATAAAATTTCTGAAGAAAAGAATGTTCCAGGTTACACACTATTTGAAACTCAAGGTTTCATGATTATAGACAATAAAACTGTTAAACAAAAGACTTTAGTCTTTGTATTTGATCGTTTAAATGATGATGAAATGATTACTGTTCTTGAAGAGCTTAAAAAATATGATAAAGATTTAGTGTTGTTTATAGAAAAGAGTAGTTCATCTGCTGGTGTTTATCAAGGTGGTTAACCATAGTGCTTAAATTCAAAAATTTGAATTATATATAAATTATATAAAATTATGGAGAAAATCAATGAACCAAAGAGAAATTGAGTTGTCTGGCCATATAATAGATTCTTTAACCTTACCTCGAGCTTTAGATATTATTATGGACCTTGGAGGAGACTTTAAAATCACTGAATTTGATGTTGGAAAGAAGAAATCCGACATAAGTAATGCTAAGATAACTGTAATGGCTGATTCTGATAAAGTTTTAGATTTAATTTTAGATGAATTAAGTGAAATCGGAGCTTCAATATCTGAAATTAAAGAAGCAAATCTCCTTGAATCTCCTAAAGATAAAGTTGTTCCTCCTAATTTTTACTCTACCACCAATCACACAACTCATATTCTTTACAATGGAAACTGGACATTAGTAGAAAATATAGAAATGGATTGTATGGTTGTTGTTGAAAAAGAGGAAGATAAAGTTAGAGCCTACTGCAAACCCCTTGGACAGATTGAAAAAGGAGATTTAATAGTTGTAGGAAGAGATGGAATTAAAGTCACACCACCACAAAGACCAAGAGGTAAAAAAGGAGTCTTTGAATTTATGAACAGTGATGTTTCTTCTGAAAAACCATTGAATTCTATAATTGAAAATATTGCATCAGAGATTAAGGAAATTAAAGGAAATGGTGGCAAAATAGCTATTGTAGGTGGACCAGCTATTGTCCACACAGGTTCTGCTGATTTATTGGCTAAATTGATTAAAGAGGGATATATTGATTATATATTTGCAGGAAATGCTCTTGCAACTCACGATATTGAAAATGCCCTTTATGGAACTTCATTAGGAGTTTGTATAAAAACTGGAGAAGTTGTAAATAGAGGACACAGACATCATATCAGGGCTATTAATGAAATTAACAAATCTGGTTCCATAAAAGAGGCTGTAGAAGATGGAACATTAAAAAAAGGAATAATGTATGAATGTATTAAAAATGAAGTCCCTTATGTTTTAGCTGGCTCAATAAGAGATGATGGTCCACTTCCAGATGTTATAACCGATGTAATTGAAGCACAAGAGCTAATGAGACAATATTCTCAAGATGTTGATATGGTTATTATGATTGCAACAATGTTACACTCAATAGCCACTGGAAACATTATTTCATCAAAAGTAAAGAGCATATGTGTTGATATTAACCCTGCAACAGTAACTAAACTTGCAGACAGAGGAAGTGCTCAAGTAGTAAGTGTAGTAACAGATATAGGCACATTTCTACCTCTTTTATATCAAAAATTACATTAAGACATTTTTTTATATAAATTAAAATTAAATTAACTATTTATTTTATTATTAAAGTCATATTTATTATTTATATTATCATTAAAATTATTTTTATTATTTATATCATTATTTAAATTATATTTAATATTTTTATTAAAATTAATGATATATTTATTATTTATATTGTTATTAATGTTATATTTATTATTTATATTGTTATTAATGTTATATTTATTATTTATATTAT
>JAISTD010000192.1 GCA_031272765.1 Candidatus Methanovirga australis
ATAATAGTGAAGATAACTATAATTAAAATAAAAAACCCTGCGAAAGTTCCCCAAGCTTCTAAATCTCCAAATATAGACATATTACCTTCAACCATTAATTATTTTATTTTTTTCTTTAAATTAAAAATTGTATAATGGAATTATATCAACCGAATGATTTAAATCAGTTCAAAAGATACGTGCATTATAATGCTGTTATGTTTGCGAGTGAAGCAAGAAAATGGGCTATGTATGATTTTGTTTTAAATTACATGCCCAGTGAGAATATTCAAACAAGAGGTGTAGAAGATTTATATGAAATTCAAGTAATTAATAGAGAGATTAATGAACTTCAATTACGAGGTTTTTGGGATAAAATTAAAAATGCAGCAAAAAAAGTAGGGAATAGCGTAGCAAAAGTAGCAAAAGATGGTTTTAATCAAGTAAAAGATTTAGTAAAAGATCAAGTTAATGCTTGTAAAAGTGCTGTTGTAGATTTAGGTAAGATGACCTTAGACTTTGGTAAAAAAGCTTTAAATACAGTTGCTTCAAGTCCATTAGCAGATTTATTGCCTGGCGGTCTCGGTAATTTAGTTCAATTAGCTAATGGTGTAGTTAATGCACCAAAAGAAGAACAACCACAAGAAGTTCAGGAAGAAGCACCTATAAACCAAGCTATACCTACTGCTTTAACAGAAGAAGAAAAAGCACAATTAACACCAGTGGCTGAAAATATTAATAACACAAGAAAAAATTTAATTAAAGAAGGGAAAATAACTAATGAAGATTTCGTGGCTCAAATGACATCTCAATTAAAAAATCAAGGTTTAAATGATCTTCAAGTAGATTTTATTAAGAGTAAATTAGTTGATGATCGTGGTATGAATTTGTATTATCCAAGAAGAAAATACAGAGGAGAATATACTTATAATAAGGATTATCGATATTATTTATAAAAAATTATTATTTTAAATCTTATTTTAATTAATAATTTTTTTATTCATGGTCCTATAAAAATTTTTTCTATAATTGTTTTGAAAAAAGTGAGATTAATTAAAATCCTATTTTAAATAATAATTTTATTTTATTTTTTAGATTAAAAATAATGGAATTAAATCTTGAATCATTAAATAATGAAATTAAAAATCATAGTAAAAGAATTCATAAATGCGAAGTTAAATTAGGTATTATAGAACCTACTAAACGAAGCCATAGTGAAACACAAGCTAAAAAAAGATCTTCATCAGTTAAAAATAAAGATAAGAAAAAGAAAGATAAAAAAGATAAGAAAACTAAAAAAAGAGATTTAATTGATCCAAGTGAAGAAGAAGATACTTTATATAAACCTGGTGATAATAAAAAGAATGAAGATGAAATGAGCGCACAAGATGAATTTATGTTGGCTCAAAAAGCGAAACTAACAGACGATGAAACTATTCATAATTTAGAATTAAGAGTAAATGAATTAGAGTTTAATTTAAATTTATTTACTAATTGGTTCGGTGCTAATATCTTACATAATCAAATATATCAATATGGAAAACCAGTTGGGAATAAATCATTCTTAACTATGGAAACACCTTTTATAAGTGGTGTAGCTCTTGCCGCAATTAGTGGAAAACTTGCAGCGATAGATCAATACACTAATGATCTTGTAGAATTAAATATTAAATATAATTCTTTATTAAGTAATTATAAAAATTTATTTGATGGGTTAGTTCAATTAAATAATCCAAATAGAATTAAATAAAACATATAACAAGACCTAAAAATAATATTTTTAAAAAGAGTTTTCTACTCACTATCGTTCGTCAAAAAGTGAGATTAATTAAAATAGGATTTTAAATAATAAATTTTTTTAATAATGATATTGATATGGATTTTGATTTGGTTGGCAATATTGTTGATTAACGTCTAATAATCCTGATTTATTATTAGGACCCGGTAATAAATTCCTTCTACGAGCGAAATCTAAGGCATCAAGCTCTTCTTGCGTTAATTGATACATGCCTGCTTCTGGTTTATCCATATATTCATTATAATAGTTTTGTTTCTTCATAATGGCTTTTAGATCCCATTGACCTTGATTATTTTTAGTTATTGGAACATCCGGCGCTTTATTAGGTGTTGATTGAGGTGTAGGGGTAGCGGTAGGAGTAGTTTTAGGTTTAGGTTTTCCAAAGAAAAATTCCCCAACCTTTTTAAAGCCTGATGAAATCCAATCTCCTAAACCTCTTTCATCCCATAAATTAATCCCAGTTCTACGACACATTTCATTAAGATCCTGAATTTCTTTTTCAGTGCATTGTCTTCCCTGATGTTGTTTTCTAACTATATTTATATAATATCTTTTTTCTTCACCACATCTTTCTAAAATGAGTTGAATAATTTGGTCTAAGCGTTGCTGAGTTATACCCCTGTTTTTTATATCTCTATTAGTTAAAATAGTATGGAGTGCAGTATCAAAATCATTTTTATCTATATTATCATTATGATACCATTTATAGGCGATACCAAGATCTTGATTAAATGTTTTAGGAGGAGGTGGTGGTGGTGCGTGATTTTGAGGTGTTGGTATTTGATTAATTTTAGGTGGCGCTGGTGGTAAAGTATGATGAGACTGTGGCTTATATGTAGGAGGTGGAGGTGGTGGAGGAATATTTGGAGGTGGAGGTGGTGATGGTGGATAAAATGGAGGTTTAGTAGGATATTGTGGTAAAGGTTCTTCATTAAATTTATTTTCATGTTCTATTATTTTTTCTTCTATGAACGGTTGTTCTTCTGGTGTATCTTGTATAGGAATATCTTCACCTCCATTAAGAGGAGCATCTCTATTCCTAATTCCTTGATTAGATTGATAATATGGGGAGCTAATTCTACTACGTTGAGCTTGATTAGGAGGATAATATGATGTTGAATAAGGTGATGAAATACGTTGAGATGATTGATATTGACTGCCACTACCCGAAGAATATAATGAAAAAGGAGTTTTTTTACGCGCACCCATTTCACTCGCATTCGTTTTATAAGGATTAGAAAATGTTAAACCCCGTTGCATATTACCATCATGTAATTCAGGAAACCGTCGATCTTCTTTTGGATAACAAAAATCGCCTCCTTCTTGATTTATTTGATGTCTTTTATTTCTTTGAAACATTTTAATTTAAAAAAAATAAAAAAATTAAAAAATTAAATTACGGAATATTATCTTCAATAGTATCTTCAACATTGTCTTTCACTTCTATATTATCTATATTATTACCTATATTTAAATCTATGCCATGAGATATGGTTCTAAGAGCCTTATCTATTTGATCATTTAATTCATTATTATCTTTACAACAACATAATTTAAATAAATACTTCTTTAAATAGAATGTTATACTTGCTGCTATGATAATAAAAATCATAGATACTGTATTACTAATAATCGCAGATAATAATTCTAACCCAAAATTATATTCTTGCCAATAATTCATAATTAAATTTATACTTTCATTCTCTTGTGTCGTTTCCAAAGTGAAACGTCTCATCCTTTTTTTATTTAAAATAGTATTTTAAATAATAATTTTTTTTAATCTTATCGTCTTAAAAATTTTAGGTAAAAAGTGAGATTAATTAAAATAGGATTTTAAATA
>JAISTD010000186.1 GCA_031272765.1 Candidatus Methanovirga australis
ATTTATATCTAAATGTTCTTTGATTTTCTTTTGAGGCATATTTACCATGACTAACAACTCCAAAAATATATATGAAGTTATGTTAATCATTACTTATAAAATTTTCTTTTCAGACTATAGTAAAATTTTTAGAAGTAAAAATTAATAAACAAAGCATTAATAATCGGATTGTGAATAATCAAATGCAAAATCTTTTGAATAGTAACTTATTTAATTACATGATAAAATAAAATATTATAGAAATCCTAAAAAGATAGGAGATTATGAGAAAGAATTATATATGGGATTAGATGTTTTTGATAAAGAATATGATAAATGTTCTCTTCAGAACCACATAAAAGTAAAGTGTTTATTGTTAAAGAGGGCACACTTGTAGAATGTGTTAAAGAAATAGGAAATAATTGGAAATTGTCAAATTATTAGTAATTAATTAAAATATAAGAATATTTCTAAAAATGTAAAATATCAAGAAAATTATTTATATTGAATAAATCAATGTTCTTATTAAAGAATATATGAATTTGAGAAAGGTACTTTTAAAGAAGGTGTAAATATAGAGGTAAAAAAAGATAAAATGAAAGAACTTATACATTATATTGTTGATAGCTGTGGTCATAAGAATAATGTAGGGAAAACAGTTCTTTATAAAATTCTCTATTTCTCTGATTTTGATTATTTTGAGTTAAATGAGAAATCTATTACAAATGAAACTTATAAGAAGTATCCTAATGGACCAGTACCTGTTCATTTTGAAGAATTCAAAGAAGAATTAGTTTCTGAAATGAAAATTAATGAAAAGGTAAAAGAAGTATTTCCAGGATCTAAACATAATCAATTTAATTATTCTTCTATAAAACCTTTAAAAATTAAATATCTTCATAAAGATGAATTAAAAATAGTTAAAAATGTAATTGATAAATTATCTGATATGTCAGCTAATGAAATTAGTGATTACTCTCATTTTGATATGCCTTGGCGAGCTGCTACTGATTATGATAATTTGAAATATGAATTAGTTTTTTATAGAAATGAACCTTATTCTGTGAGAGATAATTAAATGATTAAATATGATTTTGATTATCATCCTAAATTTTTGAAAGAATGTGAGGATTTATTTAAACATTGCCCTAATTTTAAATCAGATTTTGAAAATTTTAAGGATGCTATTAATGCTAATTTAGACATGTTTAATCATAATCTACCTAAAAAATTTATCAGAGTATCTAATCGTGGATATAATATTAAACTTCCTCTTTTTAAATATAGGTATTTTTACTGTAAAAATGGAGATGGTTCTAAATTAAGGTTTATATTTCTATTACATAGAGAACAATTACTTGTTTATTTTACAGAAGTTTATCATAAGAATCATAAAAAAGATTTAGATTACAAACGTGTTGAGGTTCTTTTCAAATAAGACTCTCAGAACTCTAAGAGAAATTACATAGTCACATATTAGTCAAAGAATTAGACCAAATAATTAGGAAATAGATTAGGAGATAAAAATGTTAGATTCAGAACTTAAATCAAAGATTAATCAGTTGTGGGATAAATTTTGGAGTGGTGGAATATCCAATCCATTGATAGCCATTGAACAGATGTCTTATTTAATGTTTATGAAAAGATTATCAGATAATGATAACATGAATAAAAATAAGGCCATGTTAATTGGAGAGGAATATACTTCAATTTTTGAGGATTGTAATGATTGTGATTGGTCTTTTTGGAAGGATAAATCTGCTGATAATATGCTTTCTCATGTTCGAGATAAGGTTTTTCCATTTCTTAGAGATATGGGTGGTGATGGTTCTCTTTACAGTCGTTATATGAAGGATGCTGTGTTTTCTATTCCTACTGGAACTTTACTTGTTGAGGCTGTTAATATTATTGAAGATATGCACATCAAGGATCAAAATCGTGATACTCAAGGTGATCTTTATGAATATCTTCTATCAGAGCTTACCACCTCTGGAAAAAATGGTCAATTTAGAACACCAAGACATATAATTAAAATGATAGTTGAATTAACAAATCCTAAAATTGGTGAGACTATTTGTGATCCTGCTTGTGGTACAGCTGGTTTTCTTATAAATGCTTATCATCATATACTTAAATCTAACACTTCTTTGGAGTTAATCAAAACTGATGATGAGGGTAACATGTACAACCTCAGGGGAGATAAGATAAGTAAAGATGACTTCCAATTTTTAAAAAATAATGCATTATTCGGCTATGATTTTGATCAAACAATGGTTAGGATTTCTTTAATGAACTTAATGATGCATGGTATTAGTAATCCTCAAATTGACCAACTAAATACCTTATCCACAAGATTTACTCAAAAGGAACAGTTCGATGTTATCCTTGCAAATCCACCATTTAAGGGAAGTATCAATAAGGAAGAGTTAAATGAAGACTTTACAGTTACAACCACAAAAACAGAAATCTTATTTTTAGAGTTGATGTATAACAACTTGAATATTGGGGGAAGATGTGGAGTTGTTGTCCCTCAGGGAATTTTGTTTGGTAATTCTAAAGCTCATAAATCCATAAGAAAAGTATTGCTTGAGGATTGTCGTATGGATGCTGTTATTTCAATGCCTTCTGGTGTTTTTAAACCTTATGCTGGAGTTGCAACCGCTGTTTTAATTTTTACAAAAGGTGAATCTACTGGAAATGTGATGTTTTATGATATGGAAGCAGATGGATTTTCTCTGGATGATAAAAGAAATTTTATTGATGGAAAGGGAGATATCCCAGATATTATTGAAAAATTTAATAGTAGATTTGAAGAAAAATTTGAAAACAGGAAAGAAAAATGTTTCATGGTTCCTTTTAATGAAATCAAAGAAAACGATTTTGGTTTAAGCATTTCCAATTATAAGGAAATTGAGCACGAAGAAATTGAGTATGAAGCTCCAGTTATACTTAAAGAAAAGATTATGAATTTAGAGAATAAAATTATGGAAGAGTTAAATGATTTAGATAGTTTATTGAAGAATTGAAATGTAAAAGTAGAAATATTAAAAACCTTGTTTATAAAGGATATAACATTAAAATGCTCCACCATCAAAGTCGCCTCCAAATCCTCCACTCCCACCAGACTCCAATGACCAAACTTTGTTAGGGAGAATAATAGCTATTATGGAAACGATTAATAGTAAAATCAAGTAAATATCAGAGTGTTTACTCTTTTACCTTTTATTTTTAATTACCAAAAATCGAAGATTTTTGTAATTATGAAAATCGAAGATTTTCAGTAATCTACCATAATATTTTCTAAGTTCATTATATATACTATTGTCTTGAAGGAGTGAGTCCCTGAAGACCTCCACATTTGCAGAGAGATATGGTTACTTTAAAGGGATAGTTTTTTTATTAATGAGTCTGTTGCCTTTATAATACTTAGCAATAAATATGCAAGCCACAATTTGGACATATAGGATCAGATCTGTGTATGTTAACTTTAATTCTCTACCAATTAGCTTTTCAAAGTGTTGATGGACTAATAAGTCGAAACTGTTATTTAAATATAATTCATCGTCTTTTAAGACAAATCACCAGCACTGTTAAAGTTATACATTTGAACAGACAATATTACTATTGGAAATTGGAATTTTTTTGTTTTCATAATATTAATTGATAAATAGTTAATTATATAATAGCTAATATTAAGATAATAGAATAATTGAATAGCTAATAAATAATTAAAATAAATAATATTAATTGAGATATTGAATAATTAATTAAAAAATTAATAAAAATTGAGGCGATTAATATTTATATAAATTGGTGATGGATATGAAAAAATATGTTTTAATTGTAGGAATTGTTATTTTATTTATGCTATCAGTATGTTTATTTAATTATGTAAATCAGGGTGATGACTCAAAAAAAGTGGCATTCATTCTTCCTCACGCTGATGATGAGACTATTGGTGCTGGAGGAATAATATCAAAACTAATAGATAAAGGATATAAACTTCACTTTGACTTAATGACCTCAGGAAATAGCTTAGCTCCTAAATTAAGAGTAGTGGATAATTATTACAATGTAAATGTTCCAAATAATGCAAATGGAAGTGATAGAAAAGGAATAATACGTGAAGACTCTTTTAAACAAGTGATGAAAGTAATTAATATGAGTGACTATAAAGTTCATGGTATTGATGATGGAACTTTAAATTCTGAGGAAGTATTTAGTGTAATGGAAGACCTGTATTTAAAAGAAGGATACAAGATATTTTATACAACAACTGGTGATGGGAATCCAGACCACAATGCTTGTCATCAGGCAATGAAGAGAATGCAGGAAAAATATCCTAACTTAGAATATAGACAATTTCCTGTCTATTACTACCATCAACAGCAAGCAATCCCAGAACCTTTAAACTCTAAACATGAGGATGTTAATGTTGATTATTACAGTAATACAAAAAAAGAAATGTTCCAGGTTTATTATAATATAAATACTTTACTGCCATCATTTTACCCTCGAAGTGATGGAGTAATAAGTTTTTCTCCAGAGAGAATTTATTATAACACTGAGTCTCTTGTTGAACTAAAATAAGAATACTAAAATTTAAATAATCCATAATTTTATTAACATTCGTATTTTTATTGTTATTATTAAAGATAAATAAATTTCAAGATAAATAAATTCATGATTTATAAATTTTTAGACCTAATTTATTAAATACGATAATTAAAAGGTGAAAATATTTTCATTGAGAGTATTGAGAAAGCAAAAAAAACAATGAAACTTCCAAAAGATATTAAGATACTTGATACAACATTACGGGATGGTGAACAAGCTCCTGGTGTTGCTTTTACAGTGGATGAAAAGATTCAAATGGCTCAAAAATTAGATCAAATAGGGATCAATACTATAGAAGTTGGTTTTCCAAGAGTATCGGATGGAGAAAAAGTTTCTGCACGAGCCATTAAAGATTTAGGATTAAATGCTAATATATGTGGTTTGAGTAGAGTTTTAAAGGAAGATATTGATGCTTTGATTGACAGTGACCTAAATTATATGCATACTTTCATTGGAACTTCAAAGTTACATAGGGATTATAAGTTGAAAATGTCTAAGGAAGAGGTTTTAGAGAAAGCTATTTATGCAGTGGAGTATGGTAAAGATCATGGAATTACTGTGGAATTTTCAGCTGAGGATGCTACAAGAACCGAGGAAAATTACTTAATAGAAGTTTATAAATCTATTGAATCAGCAGGAGCAAATATTATCAATGTTCCTGATACTGTTGGTGTTTTGTTCCCATCAGCAACAAAAGAATTAATTAACAAGATTAAGGATAATGTTAATATTCCAATTAGTATTCATTGTCATAATGATTTCGGTTTAGCTGTTGCTAATTCTTTAATAGCTATTGAATCTGGTGCAAGCCAAGCTCATGTCACGGTTAATGGTATTGGTGAACGTGCTGGAAATGCATCATTAGATGAATTTGTAGTTGCATTAAATGTTGCATACCACTATAACAACCTCAAAATTGATACAAAACAGCTATTTAACTTATCTGAATATGTATCTAAATTAACTGGAATTAAAATTCCTATCAATAAACCAATTGTAGGAGGAAATGCCTTTGCCCATGAGTCAGGAATACATGTTCATGGTGTTTTAGAAAATGCAGCAACTTATGAACCAATCAACCCTGAAATGGTGGGTCATACAAGAAAAATAGCTTTAGGAAAACACACTGGAGCAAACGGCTTAAAATCGAAACTAAAAGAATACAATATAGAAATTAATCAAGAACAATTTACACAAGTCTATGACCAAATAAAAAATCTTGGTGATAAAGGAAAAACTATAACTGATGCTGATTTAAAGGCAATAGCTATTACTGTATTAGGCAAAGTAAAAAATGAATCAATAAAACTTTTAGGTCTCACAGTGATGAGTGGAAGCACTGTATCAGCTACGGCAACTGTAAAATTAAGTATTAATAACAAAATTGAAGAAAAATCAGAAATAGGTGTTGGACCAGTTGATGCTGCATTAAAAGCTATTTCAGGATTGGTTAAAGGATATATAGATATTGAATTAGAAGAATATAATATTGATGCTATTACTGGCGGTACAGATGCCTTAGCTGAAGTGTTTGTTATAATTTCTGATAGCAATGGAAACAAAGCAACAGGAAGATCAACTCAGGAAGATGTTGTTTTAGCAAGTGTTGATGCAATATTAAACTCTATTAACAAGATAATAGCTATTAAATGATTTGAATTCTTTACTATAAATCCTTTTTCAAAAAAAAATTAATTATACATCCCTGTTAAACTTAACAACCCCCAATATGAAAAATAATATTGTGAAACCTAATAAAACAGCTATATCTATCCAAATATCTCCAATACCAGAACCTTTAATCATAATACTTCTCATAGCATCGTTAAGATAGGTTAAAGGACAAATATAGGCTATTTTTTGGAAGATCCAAGGCATAGTTTCAACAGGATAAAAAACACCTGAAACAAACATCATCGGCAATGAAAAAGGCATCACCATTTGAGTATAATCTTCTTGTGTAGATGTTGATGCAGATATCATAATTCCAAAACCTACAAAACATAATGCTCCTAAAATAAGCATTCCAATAGCTAAAATTATGCTGCCTTTTATAACTACTCCAAATAAGAGAATAGCTGTTGTAAGAAGAATTAATGCTCGAACAACTTCAATTGTAAGTTTAGAGAATATTTTACCACCAATAACAGTGCTTACATTTGTTGGAGTCATGAATAACCTTGCTAACTCCCCAGTTTCACGTTCACCAGCTATTGACCTTCCCATACCCATCATACAAGAAAACATTAATGTCATCGCTAAAATAGCTGGAACCAGGAAATCTATGTATTTAACATTCCCATACACTTTGTTAATATCTAATTTTATGGTGTCAACAATTGAAGCACCAGAATTTGCTATTGGAGAGCTTAATGCTGAGAGTTTTTCAATGGATATTTTAGTATTGATTCCAGTGAATAATTGCTCTGTTGTAGGAACAAGTGCTTGACTGGCTATTTGATCTGAAGAATCTAAATATAGTATCACATTCTTTGTTTGAGTATCAGTTAGATCACCATAATTTTTAGGTAGGATTATTGTTGCTTTAACATCTCCTTTATCCACCAATTGTTTTCCAAGTTCCACATCATTTGTAATATTTTTTACATCATAGAGAGATATATTATTAATAGCTTCAACTGTAGTGTTTGTTAAACTACCATCATCCATACTTACAATGGCTGTTGGAATATGTTCAATAGAACCTCCCATCCCATAACCAAAAAGCACGATCATAATTATTGGAAAAGTAAGTATAGATACTAAACGGGATTTATGTCTCCATAAAGATAATATGTCTGTTTTAAACATCCAAAAAAATTTTTTAAGCTCCATTAAAATCATTCCACTCCATTAAATCACTTTTTCATTCCATTTGAAGTTAAGCTAACAAAAACATCTTCTAAAGATGGGTCAGTAGTTGATATGGAAGATATTATTCCTCCACCTTTAAGTATAATAACTATTACCTCATTTATCCCATCTTTATGTGAAAATTTATCAACATCAACTGTTAATCTTCCTTCATCATCAGAAGATGATCTTAAGTTATAAGTAAATGATAAATTCTCAATTTCTTTAATTGTCTCATCATTTAACCAGTTATCAACCATAACACTTAACTCTATTGTTAAATTATTATTCATATTCCCATTATCCTGAGCCTGATTTTTCATATTATTTTCTTTTTCTTTCATTAAATCATCTTTAAGGATTTGAGGAGTGTTAAATGCAACTAAATGCCCTTTATTCATAATTCCAATATTTTCACAAAGTTTATCAACTTCATACATATCATGAGAACATAGAATAATTGTGTGACCTTCGTCATTCAATTCCTGAATTAAATCCCATAAAACTGTTTTTGTCGTAGGGTCAAGTCCAATTGTTGGTTCATCTAAAAATAGAATATCTGGGCTGTGAACTAAACTTGCAACAACAGATACCTTTTGTTTCTGACCTCCAGACATTTGCTTTACTAATTTATCTTCAGCATATTTAATATCCACTAATTCCATTAGTTCATTGATTCTTTCTTCTTTAATATTCTTATCAATTCCATAGTAGTCAGCACATAGACTTATATTTTCTCTTGCAGTTAAATCCTTATATAAACTAACTAATTGTGGAACCATTCCAATTTTATTTCTTACTTGGTTAGGTTCTTTTTCAATATCATAACCAGATACCTTAGCTGTTCCACTTGTAGGTTTAATTAAACAGGTTAGCATTTTTATTGAAGTTGTTTTTCCAGCACCATTTGGTCCTAAAAATCCAAAAATACTCTTATTTTTTATTTTCATATCTAATTTATCAACAGCCAAAAAGTCACCATAACTTTTAGTAAGGTTCTTAGTTTCAATTGCATACTTCATGTTCTCACTACTATGATTGATTATTTTTATTATCAATCATTTATATTACATCAATAATTAAATTGTTTAAATCCTATGAAAATCTTGATTTTAGCTTTATTTAAGAAAATAATGATTAATAAATTAAAATTTTAGATTTAGAAACTAAATTTATCTTTAAATTAAATTTAGAACCAGCGAATTTTCACTGAAAATAGGCATATTTTAACCATGTCCCAGCCCAATATGGAGGTTTTTTCATTAGCTACATAGATGAAATAGGCATATTTTAACTATGTCCCAGCTCACATTTAAAAAAAAATGATTAAAAAAGAATGAATCTATTGAACTTTATTAATCATATTATTTATAACTTCTTAATTTTCGAGATTGTCAAAAAGTGTGGAGGTTTTCACAATTTTCATCACCAATTTCACGATCCGCTGGGAAAAGACATATTTCACAATATAAAGATTCTATGATTTCACAATTCTGATAATTTACA
>JAISTD010000045.1 GCA_031272765.1 Candidatus Methanovirga australis
ATTAAATGTGGATATCATAATTATTAATAATTAATCTAAAATTCATAAAATAATTATGGTTATTTTCAATTTAACATTATTTAAAAGTTTTGTAACCTATCGAGTGCATGAGCCAAAAATATATTATTAACCTATAGGATGACTACTTTTTATAACTTTACCATCTGCTGTTCTGATAATCCAGTCAAAACGTGCAGAACTACCAAGACATCCATTAGCATCCACAACCATACAAGTATTAATATCAATATGACAAGAATTAAGGTAAGTAAAAGTCCAATCATCACTTCTACTATTCTTCGGATTCAATGTCAAGACATAATAAAAAGCACCATTATCCTTTGCCTTAGCTATATTAAAAGATTTTTTTCCTCCACCAGAATAAACTGTCAGACAATCATCATATAACTGTATTTGATCCATATCTTCATAACTGATCTTTGCTGAGTACTCAAACGGTCCACTCCAAAACCTAATCAAATTAGGATCTAAATTTTTTTCAACCGCTGAATCAGCAAAACATAATCCAACACTACTAAACAACATAATAGCTATTACCATCACACTAACACCATTCATATCCATAATTATACAACCTCCATTAGACACGATAAAAATTTACTTTTATCTTTATATAATAATGACTCTTATATAATTCCAGTATTCTTCTTTATTAATTTATATAAATATTTGAATATTATAATGTGTACATGTTCACATGTTCATTATAATGAATACTGAATCGTGTCTGTATTTACCTTATCTGCTAACACCCACTATATAAAGGTAACTATTGAGAGTTTCTATTAACCTATAAAAAATAGCATATTTTGATAAGATTTATAAATTATGAAACTCTCATATTAACCTAATGTTGTGATAGTATATAAAGGTGTTGATTATTCACATCTAAGGTATCGATTATTCACACCCTCCCATTGTGGCTTTAATTTGAGTATTAAGGAATTCACATGTTATAATGGTATAAAGTGATAATTATGAACAATGCAATTAATCTTATCAGCAACAAATGTAGCTGATGTTAAAAAACACTGCGTATAAATTAAATGAATATTGATCAAATAGTAAATTGGGAAATTTTCCGCCCAATACTAAATGCAAGCTCACAAAAATAAGACACAGAAAGGTGGAAGACCTGAAATCGATGTTTATAGTCATGCTTAAAGCCTTAATAATCCAAAAAAATGTATGGTTTATCTGATCCAGAATTGAGATAAGAAGTCTCTGTGACAGAGTTTCATTTAGAAAATTCCTTGGATGGTCCCCTATACCTGATAAAGCTACAATATGGTTATTTAGAGAAAGGTTAAGCAAATCTGGAGTTATGGAAGCTATGGTTTCTATTCAATGAATATGATAGTATAATTATGGGTTAGAGTCTGGAAGGGAGTATGAGTCCAGGATGCATACTTACCTAACAAGATCCAGGTCACCAAAAAAAACTCGCCACGAGGGTTAGAAGCAAAAACAACCCGTAGTAAAGACGGTACTATGGGCTAAAAAAGGTGTTAAAAGTTTTTTTGGATACAAGACACATACATTAGTTGATAATAAGCATGGATTAATCCAGAGCGGAATTAACTACTGCTTCCCCACACGATAACAAAATAGATCTATGTACCGATGAAAATCAGGTTATTTACAAGGATAAAGGTTATTGTGGTGTGAAACCTATGAGGACATGACGGCTCTTCAAAATAAGCCTAAAAGTGGGGAGTTAAGCAACAGATGAGAAAATGAGAATATAAAAGAATTTCCAGTAAGAGAGACTCCAAGCAAAGACCCTATGCAGTGATTAAAACTGTGTTTAAATCTGGTCACACACGATTAACAACCACCCAAGAAACCAGGTAGATAATTTAATGAAATGTACAGCATTTAACTTAATTCAATTACCAAGATTACTAAGGGAAATTTGTTCTGCTTAGCGATAGCTATGAAAAAATTAGGGAAAATCCCTAAAAATAGCGATGAAATTAGCCTTAAAAAGACAAAATATGCGAATTTTCCGATGAAAAAATGAAAATAATAACAAAACATCATATCAATATATGTTTAAATTAAGTTTATAGAAGCTCTCTATTATTATTCACTACCCCCATTATATCAATAATAATCCACACACACATATAAAATTTATATATAAACAGATACCACAGGGATAATATTATATGATGCCGTGGGTTTCTATTCAACCTAAAACCAAAGAAAAAAGGTAAACATATATTACTTAATAAAAACTTCCATAAAAATATTATATGAAAATCCCCCCCCAAATTATTAACCAAGTATTGTACTGATAACATAATAAAAGCATCGGTTACTCACACCACCCCCATTTTATGATTTTAATTTGGAATATTAAAGACTTTCACTATGTTTATATGGGTATAAAATGACAATTAGGAACAATGAAATTAATCTTATCAGGAGTCTGTCCGATAAGTACATTTTGTCAAATTTTTTTAGGGGATGTTAATGAGATATGGTAACCCATATGAAAACTAATTATAAGCTTCTAATCAAATTTTTACTAATTTTAAACAGAAAAAATAATTATTGGACAGACCCAATATATAAATTAATTAATCACTGAAAATCCTTTGGATTTTCATAATTACAAAAATCGAAGATTTTTGATAATTTTCATAATTACAAAAATTGCAAAGCAATTTTTGGTAATTTTTGGTAATTAAAATTTAAAATATTTAATTTCACAAAACACAATATTAGTTGCAAAATACTATATAAATATTGTTTGATTCAATGTCATCAACTTAAAAAATCTTGGCAAATATTTTAATAAAAAATTAAACAAACCCATATAAAAAATTTGCAATTTATTTAAAGTCATGAAAAATATACATAATTAATTTATTACAATAAATATATAAAATAGTTTTATTAGAAACATTATAAAGAGTTAATTGTATTAGGATAGTATTGTTAATGAGCAAAATAATAGGAATTTTAAATCTACAAGGTGCTGTAAGTGAACATCTTGATATGACACAAAAAGCAATTAATAAAATGGATATTGATTGTCAAGTTGATGTTGTTAGATATAGTGATGAAGTGGATAAATGTGATGGAATAATCATTTCTGGTGGAGAAAGTACTGTAATAGGTAAACTCATTAGAAAAAGAGGTATTGACAAAATTATAAAACAGAATAAAATTCCAGTGTTTGGTACTTGTGCTGGAATGGTTTTAATGAGTAAAAAAACTGATCACGACCAAGATATATTTAATATAATTCCTATGGAAGTTGAGAGAAATTCATTTGGTTCTCAAAAAAACTCTTTTGAAAGAGAAATTGAGATATTGGGAAATAGCTTTCACGGTGTTTTTATTAGAGCACCATCTGTTAAAAGGATTTGTAATGAAAATGCTCCTTCACAAATCGATGATGTGGAAATATTGTCTGAAATTGATGATAAGATAATAGCTGTAAGGCAAGATAAAAATATTGCTTTGTCGTTTCATCCTGAATTAACTGAAGATACGAGATTACATGAATTTTATTTAAAAGAAGTTTTGAATTTGTAATTAATTTTTTACATAGTCATAATTTTTATAAAATTCTATTTATTCTAATGTGATTATGAATAATTATTTTTGTTCAGTTATTATTTAAGCTGAATTAATAATATTAATATATAAAATATAAATTTGCTATCTCTAAAATTTTTAATAATCTTTTATTATGGTCATTTTTGAAAATCTTATAAAATTATAAAACTTTAATAATTAATATACATTATTTAAATTTAATTTAAAGATATTTTATAAAATATAATTAAATTAATAATTTATAAACATAACCATAATAACTAAAACAAATTTTGTTCATTTAAACTGAATTGTGCAACAAGCTGTTTAGATAACGATGAGAAGATTCTTAACTTGACGGCAGCGAAGTCAAGGATATTTTGATAATTTTTTGTAGTTTAAATATTTTTGGAGAAGATTTTATGAAAGGAATTGTTTTGGCAGGTGGTTTGGGGACTCGTTTGTACCCTGTTACTAAAGCTGTCTCTAAACAGTTGTTACCATTGTATGATAAACCAATGATTTATTATCCTATTTCTGTTTTAATGTTGGCAGGAATTAAAGAAATACTTATAATTTCTACTCCTGATGATCTGCCACAGTATGAGAAACTGTTAGGTGATGGGTATAGTTTAGGAATTTCATTTGATTATGCGGTTCAAGAGAAACCGAATGGGTTGGCTGAGGCTTTTATTGTTGGTGAAGATTTCATTGGTAACGATAGTGTTGCTTTGGTGCTTGGAGATAATGTTTTTTATGGTCATCGGTTGACTGAAATTTTAAAGCAGTCGAGTGAAATTTGTGATGGAGCCATTATTTTTGGTTATTACACTCAGAAACCAGAGGATTTTGGTGTGGTTGAATTTGATGAGGATAATAATGTTATCTCTATTGAAGAAAAACCTGCTAATCCTAAATCTAATTATGTTGTTCCAGGTTTATATTTTTATGATAATGATGTTGTTGAAATAGCTAAAAATGTTAAACCATCTAATCGGGGCGAACTTGAGATAACTTCTGTAAATAAAGAGTATCTTAATAGAAATAAACTTAAGGTGAAATTACTTGGTAGAGGAATGGCTTGGCTGGATACTGGAACTCATAATGGGCTTTTGGAGGCAAGTAACTTTATTGAAACTGTTCAGAAAAGACAAGGATTATATATTGCTTGTTTGGAAGAGATAGCATACAATGAAGGTTATATATCTGAGGAACAACTTATGGAACTTGGCAAATCACTGAATAAAACTGATTATGGTCAATACCTATTAAAGTTAGGAAAAACATGATTTATTATTGGGGTCATTACCTTTATTTTATTGTTATTATGTATGTTTGATGGGTAGGTTTGAATGAGGATTTTAATTACTGGAGGAGCAGGATTTATTGGTTCCAATTTCATTATGTATATGTTGAATAAGTATCCTAATTATGAGTTAATTAATCTTGACTGCTTAACATACAGTGGAAACTTGGAAAATCTTAAAGATGTTGAAAATAATCCTAATTATAGTTTTATAAAAGGAAATATACGAAATCATGAATTAGTCATGGGAATAACTAAAAATGTAGATTTTATTATAAATTTTGCCGCTGAATCACATGTAGATCGAAGTATTGAAAATCCATCTATTTTCTTAGAATCCAATGTTTTAGGCACACAAAATTTACTTGAAGCTGGAAAAAAAAACAGAATAGAAAAATTTGTACAAATATCTACAGACGAAGTATACGGCAGTGTTACTGAAGGTTACTTTAGAGAAACTACTCCACTTGCACCTAATAGTCCTTATTCTGCAAGTAAATCTGCTGCTGATTTGATGGTTAGAGCCTACAATAAAACATTTGATTTACCAATGAACATTACAAGATGTTCTAATAATTATGGTCCATATCAATTCCCAGAAAAATTAATACCTCTAATGATAAACAATGCTCTTAACAACAAACCTTTACCAGTTTATGGTGATGGCAAAAACATAAGAGATTGGTTACATGTACATGATCACTGTAGTGCAATTGATCTTGTACTTCATAAAGGAATTGAAGGGGAAATATATAATATTGGTGGAAACAATGAAAAAATGAATGTAGATATTGTGAAGTTGATTCTTAATTACTTAAACAAAGACGACTCTTTAATATCTTTTGTTAAAGATAGATTAGGTCATGATAGACGATATGCTATTGATTCTGGGAAAATACAAAAAGAATTAGGTTGGAAGCCAAAGTATAAATTTGAGGAAGGAATTGAAGAAACCATTCAATGGTATTTGAATAATCAAGAATGGTTGAACAATGTAACTACTGGTGAATACTTAAAATATTACAAACAAGCTTATGGATAAACCATAATATTTGAAAAGGTGTTTTTACTTGAAAATATGGATAACTGGTTATAAAGGAATGTTAGGGCATGATTTAGTGAAAACTTTAAACAATGATGAGTATGATTTGATTCTCACAGATAAGAACAAAGTAGATATTACAAATTTTAATGATATTGAAGAATTAGTTAAAGAACATAGAATTAACATTATAATTAATGCTGCAGCATACACTGATGTTGATGGTAGTCAAACCAACAAGAAAATTGCATATAATATTAATGCTATGGGACCTAAAAACTTAGCAATCATCTCAAAAGAATATGACATTAAATTAATCCATATAAGTACAGATTATGTTTTTAATGGTGATAAGAACAAGCCCTACACAGAAGAAGATGAAACAAATCCTATTAATTATTATGGGGAAACCAAACTTCAAGGTGAGAAATTCATCAAGGAAAATGTGAGCAAATATTTTATTATAAGGACACAATGGTTATATGGAGTGAATGGTGGGAATTTTGTTAAGACCATGTTAAAATTAGCTGAAAGTAACAATGAAATCAATGTTGTTAATGACCAATTTGGCTGTCCAACATTTACAAAATATTTGGCAATAGCTATTAAAGAGTTAATCACTTCTGAGAAATATGGTTTGTATAATGTGACAAATAGTGGTGAGTGTAGTTGGTTTGACTTTGCAAAATTAATATTTGAAACAGCTAGTGTCCATATTGATTTGAATCCTGTATTAACATCCCAATACCCTACAATAGCTAAAAGACCTAAATATTCTGTTTTGAGTAATAAAAAGTGGATGGATGAAGGTTTCACTCCTTTAAGATCTTTTAAAGATAGTCTTAATGAATATATGGAGCTTGAATTGAATAAATATTGATCTATTATTATTATTAAGTCATTTTATGGTGTAAGACAAAGTTTTTTGCTTTTATATTCATTATTTTAATGTTTATCAATTATTAAATTTAATTATATTTTATAAAATACCCTTAAATTAAATTTAAATAATACTATATCAAATAATTAAAATTACCAAAAATCAAAGATTTTTAGACTTATAAAATAAAAAATTTTATAAATATGAAAATTACCAAAAATCTTCGATTTTCAGTAATCCAAAGGATTTTCAGTAATCCAAAGGATTTTTAGTAATTTTATAAATTATAAATGAACAAAACTTCTTTTAACAAGATATTAAAGTTGAAATAAATATATTACTCTGTGAAATTAAGTTTTAAATTTTATAATTAAAGAAAATCAAAAATTTTCTAAACTATAAAATTAGAGATTTTCTAAACTATAAAATAAAAAATTTTATAATTATTAATATAATGCTTGTATTATATCTTAATTTATCTTTAAGTTAATGTTGCACAATTAATTTTTTAATTCTGTTTAAAATAGTTAGATTTATATATAACTAAGTACAATAGAGTAATATGAGAAATAAAAAATAATGGTAGGTATGAATTATG
>JAISTD010000067.1 GCA_031272765.1 Candidatus Methanovirga australis
TATTTAGATATATGTCATGGAAACGAAGAGAACTTAGTAGAAGAAAGTAACACCTAACTTTCTTCCCCTTCTTTTTTAAAAATACTCAATATTAAAATAGAAAAAACTTATATCAAGAATCAACAAATGAAAATTAGAAATTTTTTTAACAATTTTTTAAAAATAAAATAAAAACTAATAAATATAAGAAAAACAAAATTTAATATATCATATAAATGAATTTAATATCATATAAATGATAAATAAAACTTTGAGGTGTAATTAATGGCAAATGAAGATTTAATAAAAAAGTGTGAATTGCAAAATTTCAATTTTGATAATGACTTAATGACTACATGTTCAAATGTCTTAAGTACTGCAGAAGAACATAAAGAAAAATTAGGACTTAAAGATGAGGAAGTTCAAACTTTCCTTCAAATGACTGAAAATTTAAAACCAGAAGATGTTTCCGAAGCTCTAAAATTAGCTTTAAAAATAAGAGAAAACGGAGACATAAAAGACACTGAAGTTCAAACTGCAGCAAGTAAATTAATAAGAGCTATTGAAATGGGTTGATTAACTCATTAAATACTCTTTATTATTTTATTTTATTTTATTTTTTATTTTAATCCTTGTTTTTAACATTATTTTCTATTTTATTATCAATAACAATTTTAATCCTATTTTTAATTCTATTAATAATCCTATTTTTAATTCTATTAATAATCCTATTTTTAATTCTACTTAAAATACTATCATTATTACTATTTTAATGATATTATTACTAATAATAAAAAAAGTAATATTAAACATGAAAAAGATGAAAAAATTAAAGATATTTCTAAGAAAAATGTGGAAAAAAAGATTTAAAATTTGTTTTCTTTTAATTTTTTAATATCAAATGCTGCATTGTCTGATATTGACATTACTGCCATTACTCCAGCTTGAATAGGGTCTGTTACTATTAGGTCAGCTTCTTTAGATGCACTGCCTGCCATATTTAAGCTTACAACGATTATTTCGTGCTGTTCTTTTAATTTTTTAACTGCTTTGGTGATTTTTCCACCCATTAGTGATCCTGCAAGAACAAGTGCACTGACTCTTGGAAGGCGGGAAAGTGCTTCAACAGCTGCAGCAATTGAATCTTCACCTATTAAAGGACTGGTATCAACACTGATTCGTTCTCCTCGGATATTATGCCTATCAGCTTCAGAAATAGCTCCCATAGCAACTTGAGAAACTTGAGCTCCACCGCCGAATATTATAACTCTTTTTCCATAAATATCTTCTAAAGAATCATGGATTTCAACATTTTTAATAAAATCAAGGGAATTTAATCGGACAATTAATGAATCAACATCTTTAACATTTTCTAACTCAAAATTAATAGAACCTGTATTATCTTTTCCAATATAAAGATGAGTATAACTAATATTCAAGTTATAAGAAGAAATTATTTTAGTTATTTCTTCTAAAACACCTTCTTTTTCCAAAGTTTCTATTGTAAGTGTTATTTTACTCATATTATCTTAATTAAAGAATTGAACTTTAACAGATTAAAGATTGAAAAATATAAAAACAAATTATCTTAAATGTTAGCTCTTATTTGGTCTAACTCTGCTTTTGCTTTATTGTACATCATTAAATAGTTGTCATCTTCATTTACAGGAATAATTTCCAATCCTAAATCTCTATGTACTCCTATCCAATCCTCTTCAAAAACAGGCACTTCTATTTTAATTGGTTCTGAAGATTTATTAACGACTATAATATTCCTATGGGGAAAATTACGCTCAACTATATATCCTCCAAGACTTATGATATGATGAGCTCTAATAACAATTTTCATTTTATCACTTAATTAATTATTTTATTATTATTTTCAATTTAATTAATTATTTTATTATTAATTTGAATTTAATTAATTATTTTATTATTAATTTTACTATAACAGACCTAAAACAATAGCTAAGACTCCGAGAAGGGAGGTTCCAATTATTGTTGGGTAAAATTGTCTATTGGTAAATATTGGAGAGAAGGCACTTAAAATACCTATTATCACGGGGAATATGAATGCAATAACTATGTTGATTAAGATCTTCCATGATAATAAATATGGAGGTAATCCTACAAAGAGGACTGAAAATAGGGTGGCTAATACTACAATTAGGAAACCTTTGGTTAAATAAACCAATCCTCTGAATTTTGAGGCATATTCCATATATGGGCCTTCAATAACATCTGCTTTGGTTTTTAGTATTGCAAAAGGGTATTCATTTATTAAAACCATGAAACCTATTAGGAAAACTATGAATCCTAAAACTCCTGCAGGTGTAAAAAGTATTGGGCCGTGAATAGCTTGATAATTTACAATATCTTTAAGATACACACTTCCTACAGTTGATACTGGGACGAATAGAGATAAGTAAAGTGGAAAAGATCCAAATGCAATAAGTCTAAATGCTCTTTTTGAACTTAAATCCTCAATAAACGACCTTTGACTATTTAAATGAGCCCCACCTTTTGCTAAATCAGGGAAAGGCATTGGAAGTGACATAACAGACTTTGAAAGTGATCCCATTAATACATAACAAATTTCTTCTACTTTTAAAAGACCAATAACAGCTATTATACTTGCAAACATTCCAAAAACATAAAATTGAGGCAGTAAAACCAACAATATTAATAAAATTACAATAAAACAAATAGCAGGTAAAGCTTTGTACAATCCTGGAACAGTTGAGTTTGGTTTAATATTTTCTTTAAAGTAAAACTTAATAGGAGCCATAAGTCCAAGACTAAATATAGAAGGGCCAACTCTTTGTTGGATTCTTGCATGGATGTATTTTCTCTCAAAACCAGGAATTATTGTTCCAACAATAAAAGCAATAGCTAAAGTAACTACAACAACTAAAGTTGAATATAAAATAGGAATATAATCCATTTTAGTCCCTCCTCAGTAAAGTTTTCTTATTAAAGTCCAGAGAACTTTGCTTATTTAAGTCCAAAGAATGTTGCTTACTTAAGTCAAGTGAGCTTTGCTTATTTAAGTCAACAATTTCAACTGCTCTATCAGTACAGGTAAAACAAGGGTCACATTGGACTATACACAGTTGTGCATCGGTGACATGATTACCAATACATGCTAACTGCATAGCTCCAATATTGGACATTGATGGAGTCCTTATTATAACT
>JAISTD010000058.1 GCA_031272765.1 Candidatus Methanovirga australis
TAGTATTTACCAGGTGTATTTGAATATACTTTTTTCTTACTTTTATCTTGATGTTGTAATAAAGGGAATGAATAACAATCATCTATTTCAAGGATCTCGATTTCGATGAAGTAATAATCATATTGATTATGATCAAAAGGTTTATCAGGTATAATCTTAGGTATCCCATAAGGAATTCCTATCATAGTTCTCATTGCTGATGGATATAATGAAACAGCATCAAAATCTTGGATCTTATTAACTACATGTTGTTTAGTATTTTTTGCAAGCATACATCTACCACCTAACATACATCTCATTATAAAATTTTGTGGTTTCCCTGTTAATTCATAACAATCTTCAAAACATCCATATTGTGCAGTGAGATTGTATGCTAATGATGAAATACTAATGAAATCTGTAATTGAATTGTAATTGCATTCATTGTCATTGAATATCGTTTGTAAATCATGATCAAATTGTTCTAATCCTAACATTAATACTTTACAATCAGTTGCACAATAATGTATTGCATATGACATTATATCTATTTGTATAGCATTCATCGATTGCATAGCATTCATCGTGCATTCATCGTTTGCTATATGTTTGCATGGTGTTTGCATGGTCTTTGTATAGCATTCATCGATTGTTTGTATAGCATTCGTTGAGCATTTATTCGTTTGTATAGCATTCATTATGATTGCATGTTGATCCTTTGTAATCAAATGTAATTGTAAGCAATTGTTTGTAAATGTAATTTGTTTGTTAATGTAATCATTTGGATTTTCTAATTGTAAGCATTTAAATATTTCATTTACATTTACATTACGTTTGCATCTGTTTGTTCTATTGTAAATTCTATATGGACTAACTTCCTTTTCAGCTTTGATCTTAAACATTTGATGGAAATCACGTAATGGTTTAGAAATAATACAATAACTATCTCTAAAAACTAAATCTTTACCTGTATAAATAAAATGTATTTGCATTATATGACCATTTCTTTCCATGATCTTACATTGTTCTTTATTAACTTTCGTATTAAGAAAAAATGATCCATCATATTTAAGGTTATGGAAAAAAATTAATGATTTATTAGGTAGCCAGTTAAGATATTTTTCTGCACAGTCTTCACCTTCAAATTTGACGTATTTAATGGATCCTTCGTTTCTATAACATGAACAAATTAAATAAGGTATATGATATTCTTCACTTGTATCTGTTTCAAAATCACTATAAATAATATGTTCATATTCTTTACTTTTATTTTTATTTGTTAGGAATTTTCTACAACATAATTCTTGATCATAATCTAAATCATCATATTCAATCATATGTTTTTTATATTCTAAACTTTTTAATATTTCATTGTTCATTGGATCAATTGGTTTAAATATTTTTAAGTGAAATAAACACTTGATTAAATCAAAACTATCTATAATAACTTTACCAATTGTAAAATTACGTTTAATAAAATAATGTTCTAAATATAAATACATTTCTATTGTTTGATCATATGTTTCATCTTTATCTGGTTTAGATTTGAATAATTTTTTTTGTTTATGAGATAAATAATAAACATTTAAATTTGTTTTTAATAATCGTGATATTTCATTGATCTTCTTTTTAGGAAAATTTCTTGTTTTAATTAAAAATTTTAATGTATCAATAGTAGATTTATTAAACAAGTTGGATGTTAAAATTGTATGAATAAAACAACTATTAATATAATTTTTATGATCTATTTTTGAATAAATTTGTAATGAGGATAAATTTAAAATAGACCGATGAGTATAGATCCAGAATTGACCTTTATTCCAATTATAATCACGAACTTTTTTTATTTGACCTTTATGGATAGTAAAAAACATAACACCAACTTCTTGTGGTAAAATATGAGTAGTTGTATTATAACGATCTTGATTAACTCTATTAGTTTCAATAAGATCAATGTCTGGATTACCACTAACTAATGAATTATTATTATTGATAGAAAGATTATGTAAAAAAGCATCAATAGTAGCAAATCTTGCAATTTCTCGTATATGATGATATGTCTTTAATCCTGTTTGATCTATTATCCATAACATAGGAGTATATTGTTCATCTGGGATTAATAATGTCTTAGATGCATCAAAAAAAGCAGAGAGTTCCTCTTGTTGATTACAATGAACTGAATATGTTCTATGTTCCTTTATACATTTAAGAAACTCTTTGTAAAGGTCATCATACCCCATTCACTTTTTTTATTATAAAATAAAATTGGTCTCATCATATTCAATTCTTCGCGGTTAGCAGTTCAGTTCATTTTTGCTGAATGGCTCTCGAAATGGAAGACTTAGGTCAGGCTATGGAAAAGAACATGAATATCACTAAGAACATGCATGAAGGTATTGACTTCATTATGAACATGCTTTATGACCTCCCTAAAAGTCATTACCGAAAAACTCTACCAGTCGTTGAAGCTAATGAAGAAGAATTAACTGTCTTGAAAAAAAGGATCACGAGGTTAGAAGAAATGCATCTAATTGAAAATCCTATCCCTGAAAAGCATCGTCCAAGTGTTGAGGATCTGCAAAAAGAAATTGATAAAATTACAGAAAGACTTGATGAATGGGATGGTGTTGATCAACAACATGAAAATGAAGAAAT
>JAISTD010000023.1 GCA_031272765.1 Candidatus Methanovirga australis
GGTTACAGTTGGGACGGAGTAAAGAATGTTTTCAACCCTAATTCCACACTGCGAGCATTATCACAGAAAGAGTTTCAAAGTTTTTGGTTTTCAACAGGCACACCAAGCTTCATAGCAGAGATATTCAAAAAAAGGAAAATAACCGAAGACTATTTTAAACCAACGGTATTAAAAGCAACAGAGTTGGATGCGATAGACCCTGATAACATCAATGAGACGACACTGCTTTTTCAGGCGGGTTATTTGACTGTTAAAGAAAAGATTTTTAAAAATAATATTTTTGAGTTTTCTCTTAAAATACCTAACTTCGAAGTAGAACAGGCATACATTGACAATCTTAAAAAATTATATCTTAATGACTTTAAAGATAAGTACAACAACATTCGTGAGAAGTTGTGGGATGATATTAATAAAGGTAGATGTGATAATTTGGCTAATAGATTACAGGATGATATTAATATAAATCCGTCGTATCTTAATATTGGTGCTAAAGAGAATTGGAAGATTTATGAATCTATGTTTTTAATGTGGATGAATGTTATGGGTTTTGATGTGACAGGGGAAAAATTAATAAAACATGGTCGCATAGATGGTGTTTTTAAGGATTATGATAACAATCATGTTGTTATATGTGAAGTTAAGTATAATCAAAGTAGTTCAAAGTCATTGGATGAGTTAATTGAAGAAGCTTTATCTCAACTTAGAGATAGAAGATATTGGATGGGCTATACTACAAGAAGAATAAGTTTAATGGCTATTGCATTTAAAGATGAAATAATATATGATGATAAAACAATGACATTAGTTAAATGCAAAATAGAAAACTTTAACCCTGAACAATTTTTAAAAAAGTAGAAGAACCTTTTAGAAAAAGGTTCATCAAAACTTAATTTTGAAAAATAATAAAATCAATTCTTAAAGAATTATTTTAATATTTAGTAGGATTTAGTATTTTGAGTGTTTTTTGGTGAATTATCAGTTTTAATAGCTGAAATTGGTTTCAATATTGTGTTTAAATAAAAATGAAAAATAATTGTATTGGTGAAAATATGGGATATATTAGAGACAGGTTATCGTTAGGCTTAGCTGAGTTTAATGGTTTAATAAATGAAAATAAGATTTATGTTGATAAAACAAGATTTATAGAAAAAATGTTAAATCAAGGAGCAGTATATTATTTTCTCTCTCGTCCAAGAAGATTTGGAAAAACATTATTCATCTCAACCTTAAAAAACTTCTTTGAAGGAAATAAAGAACTATTTAAAAACACCAATATTTATGATTACAATTGGGATTGGGATGAGTATCCTGTTGTACGGATATCAATGAACGACTTATCAAACGATAATCCAGAAACACTGGAAAAAGATATTTTAGATTTAATTAAAAAAATCGCAAAAGAAAACAATGTAAAATTAAACAAAAATAGTTCTTACATACGAAAATTTTCTCAATTAATTGAAGAATTAGCCAAACTTAGTGACACTAAACAAATAGTTGTTTTAATCGATGAGTATGATGCACCAATATTAGACCACATTGACAACACTAATTTAGCTAATGATAACCGTAAAATACTTCAAAACTTCTATAATGTACTAAAAAATAATGAAAAACATCTTAAATTTGTTTTCATAACAGGCATCACTAAATTCACAAAAACATCAATATTCTCTAAATTTAACAACTTTGTAGAGCTTAGTCTACATGAAGATTACACCACAATTTGTGGCATAACTCACGAAGAATTTAAACATTATTATCATGATCAAATTGAAGTGATGGCTTTGAAAAATAAATTAACTTACAATGAGGTTTTGGATAAATTCAACCACTGGTACGATGGTTACAGTTGGGATGGTATAAACAAAGTTTATAATCCTTTTTCAACCTTGAATGCTCTTTATGAAAGAAAATTCATGGGTTTTTGGTTTGGATCTGGAACACCAACTTTCTTAGCAGAAACATTCAAACACAAAAAAATCATTGAAGATTACACCAAACCACGAGAATTAAAGTACACAGAGATAAAGAAATTATTTTCGATGATGTAATCCACTTTTCACTCAAAATACCTAATTTTGAGGTTGAACAGGCTTATAAAGATAATTTATTAAATATTTATTTAAATGAAGTTGAAGAGAATATAATTGATGTTCGTGAGAAACTATGGGAAGATATTAATAAAGGCAGGTGTGATAATTTAGCCAATAGATTACAGGATGATATTAATATAAATCCGTCGTATCTTAATATTGGTGCTAAAGAGAATTGGAAGATTTATGAATCTATGTTTTTAATGTGGATGAATATAATGGGTTTTGATGTGACAGGAGAAAAATTAATAAAACACGGTCGCATAGATGGTGTTTTTAAGGATTATGATAACAATCATGTTGTTATATGTGAAGTTAAGTATAATCGAAGTAGTTCAAAGTCATTGGAGGAATTAATTGAAGAAACCTTAGTTCAACTTAAAGATAGAAGATATTGGATGGGCTATACTACAAGAAGAATAAGTTTAATGGCTATTGCATTTAAAGATGAAATAATATATGATGATAAAACAATGACATTAGTTAAATGCAGAATAGAAGACTTCAATCATGGACAATTTTCAAAAAATTTAAGGTTGATTGACAGTAACTTGCCTGATATCATTAGCCAAGTTTTATTGTATTATTATTCTGGAAAAATATCTGATATAAAATCCTTAACTGAATTATTAA
>JAISTD010000093.1 GCA_031272765.1 Candidatus Methanovirga australis
TTCAATCTCTTTACCACAATCATCATCTCCACACCATTTAATCAAACCAATATTTCCAGATGAAACAGTATCCTTTATTTTATCTAAATCATTTATTTCAAGGATGTGTTCATTCATAAAGTTCCAGGCTTTTTCTTTAAGGTCATCATTTATTTTGGATAGATAGCTATTTAGAGTAGATACAAGATCTTCATTTAATGAACACTCTTCCTTTGTCAATGTATCTCTTCTTGTTATAATCATCCTATTATTTTCTAAGTCTCTTGGTCCTAAATCTATTCTAAGTGGAATTCCATTTAGTTCCCAGTCATAATACTTCTTCCCAGGTCTAATATTTCGATCATCAATATTAACTCTAAGTCCAGCCTCTTCTAAACTATTTTTAATTTCATTAGCTTTGGTTAATACTTCATCTCCTTTATCTTTAAATATTATTGGTATTATTGTGATTTGTGTAGGAGCAACCAATGGTGGAAGAACAAGACCTTTTTCATCACCATGAATAGCTATTAAAGAGGCTATAACTCTATCTGAAAGACCATAACAGGTTTGATAAGGGTATTTATGGTCTCCATCTGTGGATTCGTATTTTATATCAAATGTTTTTGTGAAAGTGTCTCCAAGGTTGTGTGCAGTGGCAATCTGTAGAGTTTTACAGTCTTTCATTAGTGTGTCAAAGGCAAAGGTATAGTCTGCACCTGGAAACTTATCCCAAGAAGGTCTATCATGAATTAAGTATGGAATAGCTAAACTGTCAAATAGCTGTTTGTAAATAGCTATTCCTTCATTGACTTGTTCTTTTGATTCATCGTATGTTTCATGTATTGTGTGGGATTCTGTAAATGTGGTAATTTCTCTTACCCTAATAAGTGGTCTTGTATGTTTTGTTTCATATCTCATTGTGTTCACTGTTTGATATATTTTTATTGGTAAATCAATATGAGATCTTATCCATAATGCAAACATAGGATAAATAGCTGTTTCACTCGTTGGTCTAATAGCTAACTTTTCATTTAACTCCTTCATTCCACCGTGAGTAACCCAGTAAACTTCCTCCTCAAAACCTTTTATATGTATTCCTTCCTTTGCTAACTCAGCCTCTGGAATTAATAAAGGGAATAAAACCTCATCATGATCCTTATCCATTAATCTTTCAAGTTCTCTTAAAACATATTTTCTTATTTTAAATCCTTTTGGTAACCACACACTCATTCCCTTAATAGGATATCTTGAATCTATTATCTTTGCTTCTTCTAAAATATCATGAAACCATTGACTAAAATCTTCCATCTCATCACCAAATAGCTATTGTAATTACTAATCTTCATTCTTGATAATTTATACTTATTATAACTATCTCATTTTATAATCAACTATTTTTATAAATTTAATTAAAGTATATTAGATATTATTTTTTTATATTTTCAATAATTTATTTGTTCAATTAAAAATAATTTTTAAATTATAAAATTTAAAACAAGAAATTGTAAAAATAGAAAATAAAAAATTTTTAAGAATATTAATTTCAATAAAAAATTATATTATTATTAATTATTTTGTTTAACTTAAATTAAAATAATATTTTTTCATTAAATTTTTAGAAAAGTTACAATATATTTAAATAAAGTTACAATATATATATTTAAATTAAAGTTTGAATAATTTAAAGAATAGTTTTTGGTAAAGATTTATAAATAAATGTTATAAAAGTTTGAAGAAGCAATATTTTATGTAAAAATCTTTGATATTTTTTTAAATGTTCCTTTTTTGACTAAAATTGATAATTTGTTTCCAGTGTTTAAAATATCATCTGGTTTAGGTATTTTAAGCTTCCCACCATGATAAATAGCTATTATAATATAATCATCAGTTGGTGAAACTTCAGATATTCTTTTACCATTAAGTTTTTCATTTGTTATTTCCATATCTAAAATTTCAGCATCTCCTTTACCATATGAGGTCAAATCAGCTACATTCGGACGACTTATCGTTTTTTCAAGGAATCCTGCTGCTGCTAATTCAGGACTTATTACTTTATCAATTCCAACTTCTTTAAAAGCATCTTCATGGTCTAAATTACTTACACGAGATATTACTTTAGCTGTCCCATATTTTTTAGCTAAAATACAGGATAGTAGATTAGTGTCGTCATTTCCTGTTGCAGCTACAAAGAAATCTGCTTCACTTATGTTAGCTTCTTCTAAAATTTTTGTATCAGTTCCAGTTCCACATATTACCATAGCATCAAGTTCCATAGCTGCTTTACTACAATCCCCTTCTTCATTTTCAATTATAGTCACATCATTCCCATTTTCTATTAAAAATTCAGCAAGGGCGATTCCAACACGTCCAGCCCCCATAATCACGATGTACATTTTATACCTCCTTAATTTATTTCTTATTAAATTAATTTTGTTTTATATTAAATTAATTTTATCAAACTTTATATAGAACATCTATTTACAAGTTATTTATATTATATTATAAATTTTTTGTTGATTATAATATGAAAAATTTTTAATATAAAGAATAGCTATTGATAAAAACAATTTATATTTTTATTTTTATATTTATAAACTTTATTTTGAAATATATTTCATTTTTAATATAATCGAACAAAATATCTTTACATATAATATGCACAATGAAAAAAATATCTTATTATTGGTAAATTAAGCATTATATTCCATTGATTTTAAAATTAATTTTAAATATTTTTATTTTTTTAGAAAATATTGAATTATAATAAGTTAATTAATTAAATAAAAGACCACAAATCTTTTAAAAATTATAATCAATTACAAAATTTAGTTCCAAACTTATAATAATGAGAATGAATAAACCTAATATTTTACAAACTTTTCATTACTTGAGGAAATTGCATGTCAAAAGATAAGGTTAATATAGGACTTATAGGTTTTGGAACTATAGGTGCTGGTGTAGTAGAAATTTTTAACAAGAATCAAAAATTAATTTCTGATAAAACTGGAAAAAATGTGGTGCTGAAAAAAGTAGCTGACTTAGATATCACAACAGATCGTGGTGTTAAAATTAGTGAAAAGATACTTACAGAGGATGTTAATGAAATTTTAGACGATCCTGAGATAGATATTGTTATAGAGCTCATAGGTGGTTATGAACCTGCTAAAACATTTATTTTGAGGGCATTAAAAACTAAAAAACATATTGTATCTACAAATAAAGCTCTAATATCTAAGGAATGGAATGAGTTAATTAGCACTGCTAAAGAAAATGGTGTTAGACTAAATTTTGAAGCAAGTGTTGGAGGAGGAATCCCTGTTATTCAAACTATTAATGAACAGTTGTCTTCAAATAAATTTAGTTCAATTTATGGAGTTTTAAATGGAACAGCGAATTATATTCTTAGTGAAATATCTGAAAATGGGACTGATTTTAAAAGTGTTTTAAAAGAGGCTCAAAAAAAGGGATATGCAGAATTGGATCCGACATTTGATATAGAGGGTAATGACACAGCTCATAAAATAATTATTCTTTCAAAAATAGCTTTTGGAAAGTATGTTTCCAGTGATGATTTCTTAATTGAAGGTATTAGTAATATAGATCCAATGGACATTGAATTTGCAAATAGTGACTTGGGTTGCTCTGTTAAACTTTTGGGAATAGCTAAAGATCTTAATGGAAGATTAGAACTTCGTGTTCATCCAACATTCGTTCCAAAAAATCATATTTTATGTTCTGCAAATGGTGTGTTCAATGGAATATATCTTGAAGGTGATTTTATAGGGCCTATTTTCTTATATGGTCAAGGTGCTGGAAGAATGGCAACGGCAAGTGCGGTTGTTGGGGATTGTGTTGATATTATATTGAATCCAAGTAAACCTATTAATTATGGACCTGAAACTTCTCAAGTAAACGAACTCGTTGAAGCCAATGAAATTTTTTCAAAGTATTATGTTAGATTAATGATTAAGCCTAAAGATGGGGTTATTAAAGAAATTTTTAAAATTTTAAATAAGTATAATATAGATATTGATACTTCAATTCAGAATAGTTGTTCTGAAGATCTTGTTCCTGTATTTTTAATCACTAATATGGTGAAAGAGATTGATGTTAATAATGCTTTACTTGATATTAAAGGTTTAGATAGTGTTAAAGAAGAACCAGTATTGTTTAGAATTTTAAATTAATAGCTATTAGAATTGTAGTGAATTCATTATTTAATTAATTATTTTCATCTGAAGAAAAGAGAGTAAAACTATTTAAATTGAAAAATGGAGCAAATTATTTTTCATAAATATGTATTATTGGACAGCCTCAATTTTTTGAATGAGACTTTGTAGTTTATTTATAATGATATGATTTATTCATAAATATATGATTCTTTGATTATATTTTAAACTTCTATATCTAAATTATTTGTTCATAGTATTTTCAATAAGTATATTCTTAAATAAATTTAATATTGATATATGATTATTATTAATATCTATAAAAACATTTATATAATATGTTTAAAATAATGTTTTACTATATTAAATAAATATATATTATTATAATAATGATAATATTATTAATGAAAAATTTAGTGATAATTAAAATTTAGTTATAAAAGATTATTTATATATTATATATAACATTGAGTACTAATAAATAATGCGATTTTAATAAACTATATTTTTTTTAATGTATTTCTATATTTTAATGAGAATTTATATTATTAGAAAGAATTATATTATTAGAAATTATCTTTTAAAAATTAATTTTATATTTTATTAATGTTTTGTTTTTTGTTCAATAGTACATGACAAAAAGTGAAATTTAGATTAACAAGCATTTTAAGACATTTCTATTTAAGATACTTACATTTAAGACATTCATGTTTACTATGTTGAACTTTAGTAGATTAATCTATTGAAAGCTAACAGATTTTGATAGATTTTTTTTTTTAAAATGTTTGTTTTAACTTTATAATGTATTATTTATTGGGTAATGTATTATTCATTGGAGGATATTTAAAATGGTACGAGCGTATACAAGAAGAGAATATATAAGAAAAATACCAGGTTCAAGAATTGTTCAATATGATATGGGTAATTTATCACATAAGTTCCCAGTCACTATAAGTTTAGCTGTTAAAAAACCAGCTCAAATTAGACACAACGCTTTAGAAGCAGCAAGAATAGCTTCTAATAGATATATGCAAAGAAGAGCTGGAAGATTAGGTTATCACTTGAAAATAAGAGTTTATCCTCATCAAATTGTAAGAGAAAATCCTATGGCTACTGGTGCAGGAGCAGATAGGGTTCAAAGTGGTATGAGAAATGCTTTTGGTAAATCCATTAGTTCTGAAGCATTCCTTTCAAAGAACCAAAGAGTTATTTCAATTTATACAAATGCTAAAAATTTTGAAGATGGAAAAGAAGCATTAAGAAGAGCTTCTATGAAATTGCCTGGTCAATATAGGATATTGGTTGATGAAGGCATAGATTTAATTAAGTAATTTATTCATTAAATCTTCATTCATCGGCGACTAAAGCAACTAATAATTTGTATTTCATTAGTACATTTTATAGTTAACACATTTTTGTAGTTAGCATATTTTATAGTTAATATACATTTAAAACTAATAATGATTATTTGTTAATAATTTAATTGTTATTTATTGGTAATTTAATTTTTATTTAAATAAAATAATTTTAAAAAATATTTTAAATCAAAAAAAAATATTTTAAAAATCTTATTGTAAATATCAAACTAAGATATTGTGAATATCAAACTAAGATATTGTGAATATCAAATTAAGAATTTTAAAAGGTTAAAATATGTATGTTAAAAAATTTGAGGAAATCGTTAAAGAAGATGTGAGTATCGCTGGAGGAAAGGGAGCTAACTTGGGTGAACTAACTCAAGCAGGGATTCCTGTCCCACCAGGTTTTGTGATCACTTCAGAAACTTATAAAAAATTCATGGATGAAACTGGAATTTTTGATAAGGTTATGGATTTATTAAAACCAGTTGATGTTAACAACAATAATGAGCTTCAAGAAGTAGCAAAAAAAATAAAATCATTGATAACATCAACTGAAATTCCAGGTGATATTAAAACTGTTATTATAGAAGCTTATAATGCTTTAGGTGAAAAAACTGGAGTGGAAGAAACTGATGTAGCTGTAAGATCTTCTGCAACTGCTGAAGATTTGCCTGAAGCATCATTTGCAGGTCAACAAGATACTTTTCTTCATATTCAAGGTGTTAATCAAGTTTTAAAATATGTTAGAAAATGTTGGGCTTCCTTATTTGAAGCAAGAGCTATTTTTTATCGTGAAGAGAATGATTTTGAACATTCTAAAGTTTATATTGCTGTTGTTATTCAACAAATGGTTCCATCTGAGAAAGCAGGTGTAATGTTCACTGTTAATCCATCATCTGGTGAAGATATAGCTTTGATTGAAGGGTCTTGGGGTCTTGGAGAAGCTGTTGTTTCAGGTACTGTTACACCAGATACATATTATGTTGATAAGAAAACAAATGACATTTTAAATTTCAGTGTTGCTAATAAAAAGAAAATGTTTGTTAAAAGACCTAATGGAAGTACCTTTGAAGATGATGTTCCTGATGATATGAGAAATAAGAGAGTTTTATCTGATGAAGAGTTAGTTGAGTTAAATGAAATGGGTAAGAGAATTCAAAATCTGTATCAAGCTCCTCAAGACACTGAATGGGCATTTTATGATGGTAAACTATTTTTATTACAATCAAGACCTATTACAACCTTAGGTGATTTATCCACATCTGGGGAATCTGGTTCTGTAGGTGATAGAGAAGTTCTAATTAAAGGATTAGCTGCAAGTCCAGGGTTAGGTTCTGGTGAAGTTAAAATAATTACTAAAATCCAAGAATTAGATAAAGTTAAAGAAGGTGATATTTTAGTCACTACAATGACAACTCCTGATATGGTTCCAGCAATGAAACGTGCTGATGGGATTGTTACTGATGAAGGAGGAATTACTTCACATGCAGCTATTATATCAAGAGAACTTGGAATTTCTTGTGTAGTGGGTACAGGAGAAGCGACTTCTACCTTAAAAGAAAATGATGTTGTTACTGTCGATGGTAAGAAAGGTTTTGTATATGAAGGTGAAGTTAAATCTCCTGAAGGAAGTCAGGATGCTGCTAAAATGATAGTTCAAGGTTCATCAGCTCCAATTTTAACTGTAACTGATGTTAAAGTTAATGTAAGTATGGCTGAAGCAGCCGCTAAAGCGGCAGCAACTGATGCTGATGGTGTAGGGCTTCTTAGAACAGAACATATGATTTTGGCTACTGGTATTCACCCTAAAAAGTTCATCTTAGAAGGTAGAGAAGATGAACTTGTAGACACCTTAGTTGAAAATATCCTAAAAGTAGTCGATGTCTTCTATCCAAAAACTGTGTGGTACAGAACTTTAGATGCTCCAACTGATGAATTTCAAACTTTAGAAGGTGGAGAAAATGAACCACACGAACACAATCCAATGCTTGGTTGGAGAGGAATTAGAAGAGAGTTAGATGAGCCTGAAATTCTTGCAGCTGAATTCAAAGCTATTAAAAAGTTACATGGTAAAGGATACACTAATATTGGCGTTATGGTGCCTCTTGTACAACATCCATCTGAACTTAAAAAAGCAAAAGAAATTGCTGAAAGTGTAGGACTTAGACCACATGTGGATGTGGAATTTGGTATAATGGTTGAAACTCCAGGAGCAGCACTTATTATTGAAGAATTTATAGAAGTTGGACTTGACTTCATAAGCTTCGGTACCAACGATTTAACCCAATACACCCTTGCAGTTGATAGAAACAACGAACTTGTGTCTAAACATTACAGCGAAGAACATCCAGCTATTTTAAAACTTATTAAGTATGTAATTGGAAAATGTAATGAAGCGGGTGTAACAACAAGTGTTTGTGGTCAAGCTGGTAGTATACCTAAGATCGTTGAAAAACTTGTTGAGTTTGGAATTTCAAGTGTATCTTCAAACACTGATGCAGTTGCAGATGTAAGGCGCACTGTTGCTAAAGCAGAACAAAAATTGCTCTTAAATTATGTGAGAGATACGAATAAAAAAAATTAGATAACACAATTTCACATATCAAGATGAGGATTTGATATTCAAATCCTCAATATATGTGATGTGGCGAAAGACTTATAAGTTGGAAAGTCAAGGTTTAGTAAATTTTATTGTTTCATTTTTCCAGAAATCACTTCTACTTTTTGGGAGGTTTCTAATGAGACGAACCATATTTTTAAGTATTCTAATCTCATTTATTATTATTTTTTCATTAGGTTTAATTTCTGTTTCATCAAACGATTATCATCCCAATAAAAAAATTGCATTTATTATACCTCATCCAGACGACGAGACCATAGGAATCGGTGGAACTGTAAATGAGTTAATAAGTTTAGGTTATCATTTACATTTTGAATTAATGTGTGATGGTTCTGGAATGAATGATCATGTATGGAATGATTTCAATGTCAAAGGTATTGATGACCTTAATGATAGTGAATATAAAGCTACAGTAAGACAAGATGCTTTTGTTCGTGTTATGAATTTAATAAATTGTACAGATTATCGTCTAAGTGGACATCCCGATGGATCATTAAAAAATATGGATGTATACCAAGTTCTTGAGGATTTGTACAATGAAGGATACAGAAATTTTTGGACTATAACTGGGGATGAAAATTCTGATCATTATGCTTGTGCCGATGCAGTGGAGATCTTACTCAATAAACATTCAGAGATCGTAGTACATTATTTTAGTAGTTATTTTTGTTATGCTAATAGGTGGAAACATAGACCAGCTGTTTTTAAGCTTAATTTTGTTGATAATGATATTAGTAACTTTTGGACATCTAAATCTAATATGTTAAATGTTTATTTTACTATTAATCATCGGATGAAAGGGCTTTATCCCTATGGTGATGGATCTTATCATTACTACAAAGAAAGAATTTTTTAAATCCCTGTATTTTTATTAAGATCATATTTTTTCGCTTTTTCTATTTTTAGTGGTTTGTTTAATGATTCTGTAAGGTGTTTTTATGCGAATTAAAAAAAGTATTATTATGTTATTAATAGTCGCTCTAATTTTAATTGCTTGTTTATCTTTTAATTATTTCAATAATTTGAAAAAAATGTATCTTATAGAATCAAAGAATGGTTTGGCTGCAGATTATATAAAACATCATATTAATCCTAATATGACCATAATATCTCATAGGGGTGCAAGTGGTGAAGTAGTAGAACATACTTTTGAAGCTTATGATAAGGCTATTAATGAAGGCAACAATTTAATAGAACAAGATGTTCAAACATCAAAAGATGGTACATTATGGGTGTCTCATGATGAGTCAAGTGAAAGGATTACAGGAGTTAAAAAAAATTATTCTGATATGAATGATAATGAAATCTCTAAATTGCACACAGAAAATGGTGAGAATATTCACACCTTAGAAGAGGTACTTGAGAGATACGGTATTGATAATAATATAATTTTTGTTATTGAGCTTAAAAATGGTTCTTCCCAAGTTGATAATTTCCTTAGTCTTCTTAGAAAATATGATGTAGTTAATCGTACAATAGTTCAATCATTTGAATATGAGGGAATAGAATCAGCTATTAAAAAACAGCCAGATTTAGTTTCGATGTTCTTGGCAGAAAATATCAGCAATATTGAAAAACATCTACCCCAGAATACAATTGATATTATATGTTTTGATAAAACATTGTTAAGTAAGGGCACTGTTAGAAAAATTAAATATAATGGAAAGTTACCATATTTATACACACTGGATACTGATGATGAATTTAATAAAGCTAAAGAGTATGGGGGTGGATGGATTTTTTACTGACTTTACAGGTTTGGCGGTAAGGACAATTAGGTGAATGATGATTAATGTAGATACATATTTGGCGGTAAGGACAATTAGGTAAATGATGATTAATATTATATGTGGGGATTAAATGAAAAGTGATAATATAAAAAAAGGAGTTGAAAGAGCTCCACACAGGTCTTTACTTAGAGCTTGTGGTCTTAAAGATAATGATTTTGAAAAACCTTTTATAGGAATAGTTAATAGCTTTACAGATATTGTGCCTGGGCATATCCATCTTAGAAAAATAGCTGATGCTGTAAAAAAAGGAGTAAAAGAAAGAGGAGGTTATCCTTTTGAATTCAACACAATGGCTATTTGTGATGGAATAGCTATGAACCACGAAGGCATGAAATATTCTCTGCCTTCAAGAGAGATTATAGCAGCTACAGTAGAAAGTGTAGCTAAAGGTCATAGTTTTGATGCTTTGGTTCTTATTCCAAGCTGTGATAAGGTTACTCCAGGAATGTTAATGGGTTCTGCTCGTTTAGATATTCCAACGATTGTGGTGACTGGTGGGGCGATGGTTCCAGGATTTTATAAAGGTGAAAAAGTTGATTTAATAAGTGTTTATGAAGCAATTGGAGTTTGTTCTTCTGGATTAATGACTGAAGATGAATTATATGAATTAGAAAGATGTGCTTGTCCAGGAGAAGGTTCTTGTTCAGGTCTTTTTACAGCAAATACAATGGCTTGTTTAACTGAAGCAATGGGTATGAGTTTACCTTACTGTGGAACGACTCTTGCAACAGACAAGGATAAAATTGAAATAGCTATTGAGACTGGGAAGACAATCATTGATTTATTTGAAAAACAAATTTGTTTAAGTGATATATTAACTCAAGAAGCATTTAACAACTGTATTGCTGTTGATATGGCTTTAGGTGGATCAACTAATACAACTCTCCATATTCCAGCTATTGCAAATGAAATAAAGAATGATGGTATTAAGGTTGATTTGGATCTTTTTGATAAAATAAGTAGAAGGATTCCTCATATATGTTCTATAAGTCCTGCTGGAAATGACACTATTTTAGATTTGCACAATGCTGGTGGTATTCCAGGAGTTTTGAAAACAATAGAATCTAAATTATTCACTAATTTAACTACAGTTAATGGTAAGACAATAGAAGAAAATCTAAAAAATGTTCAAGATATTGATAGGAAAGTTATTCGTTCTATGGATGCTCCTGTTCATAATGAAGGAGGGATAGCGATTTTAAAGGGAAATTTAGCTCCAAATGGTTCTGTTGTTAAACAATCTGCAGTAGATAGTGATATGTTATATCATAAAGGTCCTGCTAAGGTTTTTAATAGTGAAGAAGAAGTTGTTGAATCAATTGTAAATGGAAAGGTTGAGGAAGGAAATATTCTTGTTATAAGATATGAAGGACCTAAAGGTGGTCCAGGAATGAGAGAAATGCTTAATCCAACAGCTGCTCTTGCTGGAATGTCAATTAAAAAAGTGGCTCTTATTACTGATGGTAGGTTCTCTGGTGGAACAAGAGGACCTTGTGTAGGACACATATCTCCTGAAGCAATTGAAAGCGGCTTAATTTCAATAATTGAAAATGGAGATTCAATAGAAATAGATATTAAAAATAGGAAATTAGAACTTAAATTAGATGATGATGAGATTAAAACTCGGATTTCAAAAATTAGACATCCTAAAAAAGAGTTGTATGGTTGGTTGAACCTTTATCGGAAGTTAGTTAGTTCTGCTGATAAAGGAGCTATTTTAAGATAGTGTTTACTTATTTTATTTAAATTTTACTTGTTTTATTTAAAATTTTAATAATAATCTATTTATATGATAATTAAAATATTATTATATTACAATTATTTGTTAGTCAATTAAAAAGAATTTCATCAAAAATAATTTTAATCCATACATTTTTTTATCTTTAAATTTGATAATATTCTTTAATTAATAAAATATTAAGAGGTGAATTAAATGGCAAAAGTTAAAGGAACAAATAAAAGAACCAGACCTAAGTCTCATTATAGAAAGCCTGGAAGTAAAAGAGGAAGAGCTACTAAAAGATGGTAATTACTTGCTATTATCATCATAAATATCTAATTCAAATGTTTTTAATAATTACTTGTTTAAATTAAAAAATAAAATTAATTGAAAATTATTTTAGACATTATATTGTTTCATTATCTTCCCCAATTGTTTTGAAGTCTGCATCATCTTCTTCTAAAGTATCTTTAATTTTTAAAGTTTTAATAACATCAGCAGACAATGCATCACAGTCTGCTTTAATAGCATTTAAATGTAATAAAATTCTTTCTTTTTCCTGATTTATTCTTTCAATATTTGTGTAAGGATAAACAGATTCTCTAAACATTTCGTATTCAATCGTAGTGTATGGATATTCATTCAATTGCTTACAGACTTTTTTAAGAACATCACCTAAGAAATTATTCATTTCTACTTTAACTCTTTCTCTTATCATCTTGTCTTTATCAAGATTTTGTTTCATAAGTCTAACGACTTCTGCTTTAGCAAAAGGTAATGATCCAGATTCATCATCTAATTCTTCACTTAACTCATCATCTTCTAATTCATTCTTATCTTCTAATTCTTCACTTAACTCATCATCTTCTAATTTTTGCATGTCTTCTTCATAGTACATATTATATTCAACTCCTTATTAATTATATTATACTTATTCTTTTTTGTCAAAATTTTTTTATAATATAAAAACTTGATTTGGTATATTATGTAAAATTATTAAATTTATAATTTTATAATGCTTAATTTGATAAATAAGAATAATAAATATTTAATAATTGTAAGTACATAAAATACAAGGATATTTTTATTATTTAAGCTATATAAACATTTCTATATTATTTAAAATTTAATCTATCTTTGATACTTTAGCCTATGTTTCATATAGAATAATTAATTATAAAATTAATTAATTAATGCTGAAAATTTATGAAAAATTTACTAAGTTTTATAATATAAGAGAGTTTCTATAAATTGACTAAACATTTATATTCGTAGGTGTTTTGTTATTATTTTGAGACTGTAAAAAAGTGTGGAGTTTTTTTGATTTTTAAAAAAAATCGAAAATCGTTGAAAAGCTTTTATTTTTTCTAAATGCCATCATAAAAAATTAATATTGGTTAAATACAGTTGAAACCTTACTTATCAAAAAAATAGGCAGGTAAAATAGTAAAATTTAAATAGGATGACTATTGGGTGGTTAAACAGGGCATATAATGAGCATAATGTGCTCTTGTTGATAATAATTGTGTTCTGTTCATACTTAAACATATTCTGATTTTTACAGAAAAAAAAGTTGATTTTAAGAAGACAGTCATGAAAAAATATATGGATCTATCTAACAATTATTTTCAGATGAAAAATAAGCCCGTATAATTCTTTAAATTGAAAATGAAGCAAGTAATTTCTAAAAAACTTGAGTTGTTAGACATTCTCATATACTATACCCAATGTCATCAACTTAAGAAATCTTGTTAAATATTTTAATAAAAAAATTGAACGAATTTATATAAAAAAATTTGCAATTTATTTGAAATCTATGAAAAAATATATAAATCAATTTATAGTCTTAAAAATAAAATAGTTAAGTTGATGACATTGCTATCTATCCTATAAAAAGTACTTAATAGTCAATTAAAACCATATGACTGGTGGGAATATAGATACCTTTATATACTATTACCACTATTAGAACTAATGTGGAGTTTCATAATTTGACACTGTAAAAAATTCAGTGGGTGGCATGTTAATGCCGACTGAGAAATAAATCCAAAAAAGTTATATGAACATAATATTTAAATAGGAGAAAGGATATCAATTAATATCATGATAACACAAGAAATCCAATCTCCAAATAGTAATTTGTCTGTTCAAATATATAACTTTAACGGTACTGAAAG
>JAISTD010000119.1 GCA_031272765.1 Candidatus Methanovirga australis
AATGAAAATAATTGTAAAATAAGCTGGAATTTCACTAAAGGAGATGCTGATGAAAAATTATCAAAACATTATACATGAAGAATTTATGCAGAAAAATACTCATGTCATAACACTAGTATTGAAGCCATAATAGCTGAATCCTTTGCAAGAATATTTTATAGAAACAGCACAAACATTGGCATACCTCTTCTTGAGGCACCAGGAATAGGCAAATTTAGCTTTATTCATTATGAAATGAAGCCATATAAAAGAAAAATCCACAAAAGTTTACACTCTCAATATTTGATTAGGTTAATAGAAGCTCTCTAAAAATATTTATGATAATAGTACTTCTCTTAAATTTTGGGACAAATGTCCATGAATCCATTTAGCCAGTTTTCGTAATAAGCTAAAGGCTCATTACTTCTCCGTAAATTGGATATATGAAAGGTTTACTATATCTTTTCCACTATTTATAAATTTATTGGAAACTATATTTCTTAATAAGGTTATCATAAGATACCTTCATCATACATACTTATCATTGATCGTTTCAATAATATTCCTCTTTTTTGATGGTTTTTTTTCTTTTAATAACTGTTTTCACATGTTCTATAGTCAAATACTGTTTATTCAAAAAGTTCAATGAACACTATCATCAGTTTTGTAGATCCATCTAAAAATTAACTTTTCTATCATTAATTATATGTTATATTCCCATCTGAAAAGATCTTGTATTGGGTGTAACTATTATAAAGACTCATAATTAACCCCTATTTTTATTAGCTTTTCAGATTCTGAAATTGGGCAATTATTTTTTTCATACTGAGAGAATATCTTTTAATTCAATTTTTTGCTCTTCAGTTTAGTTTTCCAGGTCTACCACCATCAAATTTTAGGCACTAAACCATCGAATCCTTCTTCATTTATATCTTTTCAACCATCTTGATCCAGTTTGCCCATTTGGTAACTCCAACTATTTTTGAAGCATTTTTTGATTGTTGAGCCTTCTTTCAACATTTTTATATGAAAATTACTCTCATACATATCTTATTATCTGATTCCGTATTTTATAATAGTTATGATTAAGCTCGTCAATATCCAAATGGTCTTCTATTGTAAATTTTCTTCCAAATGACATGAAAATATGTATATGTATCTCATTAGTTATAAAAATTTTGGAATATACTCTAAGTGTTGATATTAAAGTTGTTTTAAAAGTTGTTTTTAAAAAGAAAAGATGTTTTTAATTTTAAGATAATTATATTAAAAAAATAAGGTTTTATAAAGAAAATCATGTTATAATTTAATTATTATCAAATTTTAGGTTTTTAACTATAGTTACTGAGGATTATTCTTATGTTCCTTCTGCTGATGTTCTACATGTTTATGTAAATAATGGAGATTATAGATTAAAGCAAATTTAAATGGTTATTTTAAATCACAGGGACAATTTATGTTCTGAAAGTTAACTTCATCAAAGTTTTTAGTGTTAATAAAATAAGCATTGGAATGTTTAATAATGGATTTGATATCTAATTTATTGCTTTCTACATTTTTTTGCATTTGATCTATTATATTTTTACTGTAAATTCCGTGTAATGGTTCTATTAGTTTTAGTTTGAAATTTTTATCATTTATATGCGAAAGTTGTTTTATTAAGCTTTTTTTATCATCGTGGTATGGTATCAAAGCATCAAAATCATTTTTTATCTGATTTTTTATCTGGAAAATAGAGTTAATATATTTTTTTGTTATATATGGTGAATCACAGGGAATAACAAGGCAATAGCTATTGTTCGCATTTTTTAACCCAGTCATGATCCCTGATAAAGGACCTTTATTCTTAAATTCGTCTTCTACAAATATTATTTTATAAGAAAATTTTTCGCAGGAGTAGTAATCTATCATAGACTTATATTTAGCTATTCTTTCTCTATCATTTAAAACAATTATGACTTCACCTATTTCATAGTTTAATGTTTTAAGTATGTACACAATCATAGGCTTATTGTGAATTATCATAGATCCTTTATCTTGACCCATTCTTTTACTCATTCCTCCACATAGTAAGATGCAAGTTCTATGATCATTTGGAATCATTTTTCAACCTTCAATAGCTAAGTTAAATCAATAGCTATTTTAGTGTAGGGTAGTTTGGACTTTCATTAGTGATTAAAAGGTCGTGAGGATGGCTTTCTTTAATACCGCTTGAGGTGATTTTAACAAATTTGGCTTGTTCCTGCATTGATCTAATATCTTTGGCTCCACAATAACCCATAGAAGCTTTTAAACCACCTACAAGTTGGAAAATAACATCACTTACTTTGCCTTTATAATGGACAACTCCTTCAACTCCTTCAGGAACAAGTTTTGAATGTTTCATAGGTCCTTTTATCTCTTGGAAGTATCTATCCGCACCTCCACTAAAACCACCAGTCATAGCACCCATTGAACCCATTCCACGATATTGTTTATATTTTATACCATTGATTACAGTAACGGCTCCAGGAGATTCGTATGTTCCTGCAAGAAGATTACCTAACATGACAATATCTGCTCCTGCAGCAATGGCTTTAGCAATGTCGCCTGAATATCTAATGCCGCCATCAGCAATAACAGGAACATCATACTCTTTTGCTACATCTGCAACCTGTCCAATAGCTGTTATTTGAGGAACACCAACCCCAGCTATTATTCTTGTTGTACACATAGAACCTGGTCCAATTCCAACTTTAAGACCATCCACTTCCTTAGCTATTAATGCTTCAGCTGCTTCTGCAGTTGCAATATTTCCAACAATTAAATCAGCACCTACATTTTCTTTAATTGTGGAGACAAAATTAACAACATTCATATTATGAGCGTGAGCACAATCAATAGCTATTATATCTGCTCCAGCTTCATCTAAGGCAATAGCTCTTTTTAAATCAAAAGGTCCTGCTGCAGCAGCAACCAATAATTTCCCTTCTTTATCCATTATACTATGGGGGTACTGTTTTTGTTCTAAAATATCTTTAATTGTAATAATTCCCACTAATTTATCATCTTTTACAACAGGAAGTCTTTCAATCTTGTTTTCATAGGCAATATCTAAGGCTTCAGCTGGAGATATGGATTCTGGAACTGTCACAACATCACAAGTCATAAGATCTTTAACTGTTTTATTATTTGTTTCATTTAAAAAAGGTTTAAGGTCTCTTTTACTTATAATTCCGATCAGTTTCCCATATTCTATAACTGGAAGACCACTAACAGCTTCTTCACTCATTAAATCTTTAACTGTTTCTAATGAAGATTCAGGATCTGTGGTAACAACATCTCTTATTGTTAAATCACCAGATTCTTTAACCTTTTTAACATGATTTACTTCATCCTCAAGTGTCATATTCCTGTGTATGATTCCAATTCCACCTTCTTGAGCTAAAGCAATGGCAAGTTCATTTTCAGTCACTGTATCCATAGCAGCACTCACTATAGGAATTTTCAATTTAAAATTAGTGGATATTCTTGATTTTGTATTCACATCTTTTGGTTCGACCCATGATTCATTAGGAGCAAGTAAAAAGTCATCAAAGGTATAAGTAGTTTTAGCTTCGTTTATTTTATTTAGATACATAAATTTCCTCTATTTTTTTGTTTAATTATTTATTAATAATAAATTTAAAAGAAATAATTGAATAATATTAAAAATAATTAATAAGGGATTGTTTATAGACAACAAGAATTTATAATAATAAAATATATTTTTGATAATGAATATGAGGATAATTTGATTTTATCAGAAATTACTTATTAAAGATTTCAAATCAGAGACTGCACTCCTATGGATTTTACCAGTATTTCTATCTCCACCAATACAAGCTGCTCCTCTTATACCAACAACATCACAACCGATATCTGCCAATGGTTTCAAATCTTCTTTTTTAAGAGAACCAGCTAAAGCAGTTTTTAAATAGTAGCTATGTGTTTCCTCAACAAATTCCTTTAAAGTGTCAATATCTAAGAAATCAAATAATCTTTTACCATCTTTTACAGCAGTATCTAACATTGCTAAATCAGATCCAGAATCCTTAGCTATTCGAGGAATTTTTAATGGATCAACACTACCAACACGATGGGCATCAGCATAACCTGAAGCAACTACAATAGTATCTCTCTTCTTGTCTTTAATAGCTTTAACAACATTCTTCATAACTTCCAATGCTTCATCATAATTTTTTGTACCATACAAACCTACTTTAATATAATCTGCACCAGAAGCAAGGGCCCCTAAAGCAGCAAGAGATACAGTACCAGGTTTATAATCCACATCTCCTAAAGTTGCACTTACTAAAGTTTCATCAGGTGTTATTCTCCTTATATCTTCAATAACCCACGGAAAATTAGCACCTAAAGATCCTTCTTTTGGATTTTTAACATCAACAATATCTGATCCACCTTCAACAGCTTCAACAGCTTCTTCACGATTAATTGGACTTATTAATAGAAGCAATAAATTTCCCCCATAGAATAGAAAATAAGTTTAAAACTAATATTATTTTTAAAATATAAATCTTTTATAATACCAGCTCTTTTAATAAAAAACTTAGTTTATTATTTATTTTATTAGTTTTCTTAATTATTCATTTTTTTTAAATTTAAATAATCAACTATAACCTAAATTGGATAGTGTCTGAATTGCATAATAGTTTAATCTTAAATATAATTGTAAAATATCTAATAATCTATATTTTTTAGATTATTTAAATTATCCAATTTAAAACATTTTAATTTTTAAATATATTTGATTTTATAATATATAAATTATATTAATTATTATTAAATAACTTTCTATATTATTATTAAATAACTTTCTATATTTTTTTTTGATTATATAATACAATTTAATAAAGAGATAAATCAAAATTTAATTACTTAATAGAAATGATTATATGTGCTTATGACCATACAATAATATGTAAGGTAATATTTTAATAATCTTTAAATAGGTATAAAATGGAAAAAATTAAAACTACCATTAACTTAAAAAAAACCTATTTTACAAGCTATAAAACAAGTAGCTTTGAATAAAGAAACAACTCAGACTGAAATAATTAAAAATTATATTCAGCAAGGTTTAAAAAAAGAAGAAAGCAGTTATAAACAAGTAAAAGAATTTGACTGTGATCTATTGTTTGAAAGATTAAAAAAACTTGATAAAGAAATGGACAAAGGAAACAAGGTAATATTAAATGTCGACTAATAAAAAGTATGAACTTGTAACATTTCCAGAAGTAAATGACTTTTTAAATGTAATTAAACAAAAAGATAAAAGTTTTCATGACGAAGCTAAAAAATCTTTAAAATCCTTAAAAGAAAATCCGTTAAAAGGTAAATCTTTAAAAAATAAGTTAAAAAACTATAGATCTTTAAGAGTCAGAAATTACAGGATTATTTGCAGAATCAAAAAAAGATGAAATTAGGATTTATACAATTGGAAAAAAAGATGAAGTTTATTCGACAATATTCAAATATTTACTCCCTCTTTTACTCCAGTGAATCTATTTCTTTAGACATTGATTTTGAAGTAAAATGTCTCTCGATTTTTCCAATTTAAGATTTTTTTTGTTTTTGTATATAGAATATTTTTTAGCATTTTTATTCATATATTCCATGAATTCTATGGAGTTCTTTGCTTTAGAATGTTTCCAAACATTTTTCTTGAAGTTTTCTTTTAAATTTCACAGCATAAAAACTTTTTTCTTTTAGTTGAAAAATCTAAATCATGACCTTTCATGCAATGCTGTCAACTTAAAGCAATAAAACTCTAAGTCTTAAAATATTTAATTAATATTTTTATAATTTAAGTACTTTAAATCAAATTTAATAACAACAAATTTTTAATAAAATATTATTATCTTGACAGCATTGAGTCCTTGACATAATTTTTTTAAGTAATGGAATTTTTAAATAGATATAAAATTATTTTATTTTAAGTTTTATTTAATTAAATA
>JAISTD010000126.1 GCA_031272765.1 Candidatus Methanovirga australis
ATAGATGAAGATATCAAAAATCAAAGCATAATGGAAACTGATGAAGAATTAATAGAACGACTTAGCAACACTCCAAAGGAAGAACTCTTCTCTATCCAAAAAGTAAAAATAGATCTTGCGAATATTGATTATCCAGATAAAAAATTTGATAAAAATGTGTGTTCTATCTGTGAGGAAGTTGTAAAAGATAATAAATACACCATAAAAGACGGAGTATGTGTCTGTAATGCTTGTTTAGAAACTCCATACTATCAAGTCATTAAGAGATAATTTTCATTTCACAATATTTTTTCTATTTTTCTCTGATAAATAACACTCCTAAGATTTGATTTAAATATGTTTGACTATTCTTTCACAAACTTTCCATATACAATTATTTTATTCTATTTTTATATAGTGCTTCTCCAAATCTTTTATAACATTTATTTTAAAAATTTTCATTAAAAATTATCCTTTAAATTATTCAATTTTCAATTTAAATATCTATTAAGCTTTTTTAAGTTAATTTAATAAAAATATTATGTTAATAAAGTTAAGTAAAATATTATAACTATATCATATTATTAATTTTATTAAAAATAATATTTATATACTACAAAAATAATATTATTTACTATAAAATAATACAAAAAGAATATATATTATTAATAATAATGTTAGTATTGTTTGACTGTTGAACAATTAATATGTTTATTCTTATCTTCAGATGTGTATAAACTAAATTTAGAAAATAAAAATATTAAGCTAATGGATGACCAAATATTCAAACTTATTTTTGGCAGAATTGAGTTGTTAAACATCCCCAATTGTTAAAAAAAATATTTACACTTGAAATATACCTCCAAGTAATACTTTAAAAAATTATTTTAAAAAGAGCTTTAATTGTTTAGAAAGGAATAAAATCTTATTTGGACTTGTTTTAAACACTCTTTGGTTTAAAAGTTCTTTAACTTCAATATTATTAGATATTTTATCTAAAAATCTTTGAAGTTTTTTTTTATCAGTGTATCCTAATATTACTCTTGAATCAATTAGTGCATTAATAATTTTTTTATTCTTATGCTGAAAAAGTGCCTTAGAAACTTGACTATACTCTTTTTCATATTTTTTAAATTCTTTATCAGGATTTGGAATTAACTTAATTACAGAAGAATAGATTTTAGGTTGTGGAAAAAAAGAATTTGGAGATAAATTATCTAAAAATTCTATATTAGCTTTAAAATGTAACATTGATGTTAGTCTTGAATATTCTTTTGTGTTTACTTTTCCAATCATTCGTAATCCAAATTCTTTTTGATACATCAAAATGCCAAAGTCAAAATTGTACTCCAATAGCTTGAATGTGATGGGTGATGATATTTGATAAGGTAAATTTGATACAACTTTGTTAAACCTGGGAAAATCGACTTTCAAAGCATCTTTATTAATAAGTTCTATGTTATTCAATCCTGAATCTTTAATTCTTTTGCTAAGAATTTTGAATATCTCTTTATCTTGTTCAATAGCTATCAATCTTTTAACTTTTTCAGCTATTTTTAAACTTAAAGTTCCTATTCCTGAACCTATTTCAAGAACTTCATCATTTTTATTTAAATCAGCAAAGTTAATGATTTTATTTCTTTTAAAATCGTCTATTAGGTAATTTTGTCCTAAACTTTTTTTTAAGGATATATTACTCTCTTTCAAAATATTTTTTGTTTCATTAAATAAAGAAATATTGTTCATATTGATCTAAGAAAAGTTAAATAATATTTATAAATATTGCTGATGTCTTAATTGTCTAAATAGACATTATTGATTTTCATATTTTCATTAAATAATATTTAAAGTTTAAATAAATAAAATTTATGGACTAACTAACTTAAATTAAAATAAAAGAGTCAATATAACAATTATTTTCACATGAAAAATAAGACACCATATTTCTTTAAATTAAATGGAGTAACCAAATTTTTTAAAAACTTGAGTTGTTAGACATCCTCAAAATTTTAAAAAAATTAATCTAATCAGAAGAAAAAATTAGAAGAGTATAAATTTTCAGTAATAAGGTTTTAAGCTAAAATAAGTTTAATAATCAACAAAAATCCTTAAATATTAGCTTTAAAGAAACAAAAAAAAGTTGAAAGAAAATTTATTGAATAGTGATATTTATCTTTTTCAGCGAAACATATTATTCTTTTCTTCTGCGTCTATGTTTATCTGCTCTATCTTTTCTTCTTTTTTCCTGCCCATTTGGAGATTTTGTAAAAAGAATATATTTATTCTTACCTTTACGATCTTTAGTAGTATCTATCTCCATTTTTACACGATTAACGATCGTATTAATTGGATCAGAGAGAAGGGGAACCCTTTTTTTAATATCTTCAAAACCCTTAAAAGGCTCTTTCCCCCGTTCTTCAAGAATATGTAACATATGCTTGTTACCAATACCAGGCAAAAGTTCTAATTTATGAAGTCGAATGCTTAAAGGTTCAGCAGTATTGAAGAAATCAACATATTTTTGTTCTTGTTTTTGGACAATTTCTTTGATTACATAGTCAATTTCAATTCTGCTTGTGGCTGTTAAGTTTTCAAAGTCTAACTTTCCTTTAACCCTATCTATTTTATTTCTTTCTTTAAGGTCAGCTCCTATATAGACAGTTTCATCTATCTCTAATTCAATTCCTACTTTAGGAGTTAATTCAAGAAGTGTGAAGTTTTCGGTTCCTATTGCCTGAGCAATAGGCTTCTTTTTAAAGGAGGACATACTCTCAGTTACATAGCCAGTAGGCAAATAATCTAAAATGACTGCATAATCTTCCATTGTATCACAACATATTTAAAAAATAATAAAATGTTAAAAATAATAAAATACATGTAAAGTTCTGTTTATAAACTTTTTAATAATATGGACTCTAAGTAAGATTTATTGTGTGGTATTTGTTAATTCATCTATATTTGTTTAAAATCTCTAATATATCTTCCATATTTTCTCTTTTAATAGGTATTCTTTCTTTAGAAAATAATAATCTTAAATCAGTTAAATCTTCTGGTAAAATATCTGCTACCTTAATAGCATACTTTCTTTTTATTATATTTTCAAGTTCGTTGATTAATTTCTCAGAATCCTCAAACGAAAGTTCTGAAAACTTGTTAACATGCTCCAATGTTAAGTTTTGCTCATAATTTAGTTCAAAATTCTCTGAAAAATCTTCAAGAATTTTTTTAACATTGGTCATGGGGATAGGATTTGTTTCCAATGTTTTTTTCCCTATCATAAAAATCACTTCTGAATTTGCAAATGTTCAGGTCTTACTATAAGTTCTTTGATTTTATTACCGTCTTTTAAAGATAATATGTATGCTTTACCTTTTTCTCCAATAACTTTGGCAGTTTTACCGTGAAATCTTGAATGTGGTTGACCTTTGTGAATACTTGGATCAACGATTATATGAACTAAGTCTTCACTTTCAAATCTTTGAATTTTTCTTGAAATAGGGTTGGATCTTCCAGGTCTACTTACAGCTTTTAGTTTATTTCTGGTTTTACTTCTAAATCCTCTTGATCTTCTCATTTTTTAACCTCGATAATTTTAATATTTTTTATTAAAGTTAGTTTTAATTATAACCCTAAATGTTTTTTTAAAGTTAACTTAATGTTACCATAATATTATATTGTCTTATTTTTATCTATATTGAACATTTATTCAAAATCTATTTTAAGAATGAGTAATTATGGATAATAATGGATATAAATAGGTTTCAATTAAAATTTTAAACTTTGACAATACTTATTATATTTTTAATAAGCACTTATATATTTTACCATTTAAATAAAAATTTCAAAGTCTGATTACAGATGTTAATTATCTGATAACCATATAAAATAGTTGAGAATATATTATAATCAAATAATTGGAAAGTTTTACAGTTATAATCCTCGACATATTTTCTTAAAAATTGAATTATTGATATAATTTCGATTAAATTTAAATGTATTGCATTATTATCATTATTTTTTAAAAATAGTGAATAAGATTATTTATATTGAAATTAAAAGTATTTAATAAATTATTAAAAATATAGATATTATTATATAAAAAACAAAAAAACTCCGTTTTCTAATTTCCTCACGATCTTCAAAACAACGAGAATTTCATTCCCTAAATTTCTCACTTTGTTCGAAACAACGAGAATTTCTAAAACTTAAAAATTAAAATTTTTAAGTAAAAAATCATTGAAACAAATTGAAAAATAAATTTTCAATAATAAAAAATTTTAAATTAAAGAAAAGCTTCACTTTTCTAAATTATAAAATCAGAGATTTTATAATTAAAGATAACCAAAGATTTTCTAACTTCAAAAATAAGTTTTAAAGCATGAAAAATTTGGTTTTACACCATATCAATGTATTTAAAGTAGTGAGCTGTTGTTAATATTTGCCTACTTCAATTACATCCAATTTTTTACAGAAGCATGGAGTATTAAGAATTTCACTAACACTTGGCTTCGTTCTATCATTATCTCCAGAAATCAGTTCTTTTATGTACAAACCACCATCAGTCTTGATTTTCATCTTAAATAAATGATCATTGATAAAATAAGTGTCTAAATCCATAACATTCTTTGTTCTAAGTAAGTCTGCCCTTCGATGAACGACTCGAATTGGTGTTTTCTGTTTGATAATGCCTAAATTCTGTAATTTTTTTAAATCATTTCTTAAAATTTCATTTTCAGATTCAATAGTAGCACAATATATTTTAAATGTATTTGGAGATGACACTTTTAGTTCAACAATTCTTGATTTAGAACAAAACTTTAAATATAAAAATTTGGCTTTTCCTTTAGAATATTGATTAATTTTTTCATTTAACTTAGTCAAATTAAGGTTTCTAATTTTTGGTTCAATAATTTCGAGAACAAATGGTCTTCCATTACCTAACATTTTAACATCAATATCTTCTCTTCCAGCACCATGGAACTTTGACTTGTAACAGTTTGTAGCTATTTTGATGTCATGATAAATTAATTCTTCAATAGACTCATCGTAAATCTTTCCAGTGAAATTACAGGATTCACATCCTCTTCCTTTGCATTTTTTACATGGCCATTTAGTTTGAGGTATTCCTCTGATTAGTTTTAAATATCTTCCTTCTATAAATAATGGATTAATTTGTATTCTAACACTAATTAAATCATGGTTATCTTTTAATGAATGGAACTTCATAGGATTAGTTTCCATTTCTTTAAAAACTTTTCTTAGATCAGCAACAATGACAATATCAGGATTTTCAAATTTAACTTCCTTTTGTGTTAGTAGCTCTAATTCTTCTCCAATTATTCTATTAATTTCTTTCTTTATATTTTCAGATTCAATGTTTAATTCATCATTAATCCATGAATCTTTTTCTAAAACTTCTTTTGGAAGTTTAGTGCCTATTAAAAAACTATCATACTCTAAAGATAAAAATTCTACTTTTTCATTAATTTTTTTTAAAATATCTTCTTTGTTAATATTTTCAAATATATTTTCGCATATTTCACATTTGCCATAATATTTCAAATATTCTCCATTATCTATTTTATTTTTAATAGCTATTCCTCTTAATTGATTTAATTCACTGTCTAATATTTTAGTGGAATCAATAGAATAATCCATATTTTTTAATTCATTTAAAACCCATTCTTTAGAAAGAATATCTGAAAACTTTCTTCCAAGACAATGGTCACAAATATTGTTGTTTGTAAGTTCAAAAAGTTTTTTTATTTTCAAAATTGCTTCTTCTTCCATATTATCTAAATTGACTCATAATTCTGTTCATTGGCCCACTCATACTACCACGTTTACCAAACCCTTTCATTGCTTTCTTAGTATTATTATAATATTTCAAAAGCTCTTTAACCTCTTCATTTTTAACTCCAGAACCTTTTGCAATTCTCATAACTCTTGATTGTTTGATTTTTTTAGGATTATCCATTTCATACTTGGTCATAGACCCCATAATGACTTTATAAGTCTTAATTTTATCTTCAGTCATTTTAGTAGCTTCTTTTGGAATTTTACCTCCAAGTCCTGGAATCATCTGCATAATCTGTTTCATTGGACCCATTTTACCCATCATATCAAATTGATTTTTCATATCTACTAATGTAAACTTCCCACTTAACATTTTGTTCATAGTTTCATTAGCCACATCCTCATCTATAACTTCTTCTGCTTTTTCTATTAATGATTTAATATCCCCCATTCCTAAAAGTCGTGAGATAAATCTTGCAGGATCAAAAACCTCAAAGTTATTTAGTCTTTCACCAATTCCTATAAATTTTATAGGAGCACCAATCTCAGCAACTGCTGATAAAGCACCTCCTCCTTTAGCAGAACCATCTAATTTTGTCACAATAATTGAACCAACATTAGTTGTTTTAGAAAATGCTTTTGCTTGTTCACCAGCCTGCTGACCTAAAGTCCCATCAATAACAAGAATAGCTTCATCAGGATTTATTACAGAAGAAAGTTCTTCCATTTCTTGTAATAGATCAGATTCATCTTTATGACGACCAGCAGTATCAAAAATAATAATTTTCTGATTTTTAAATTGTTTAAGTCCTTTCTTTGCTAAATCAACCGCATCTTTATTTTCAGGATCGCCATATAAAGATATGTGTAAATCTTCTGTTAATTGTTTCAATTGTTCATAAGCTGCTGGTCTCCATGTGTCTGTAGAAACGATAGCTGGATTAAAACCTTTTTTCTGAAGATATCTTGCTAACTTCCCGATTGTTGTAGTTTTACCACTTCCTTGAAGACCTAAAAACATTATTTTAAATTGTTTACCAGTGATATTCAATTCATTAGATTTTTCACCTAATAAATTAACCATTTCTTCATATACGATGTTTATAACATGTTCTCTTGCAGTCATGCCTTTTGGAGGTTTTTCATTTAAGGCTCTATTTTCAATATTTTTTGTTAATCCAAGAACAAGTTTTATATTAACATCAGATTGAATTAATGCTCTTTGAATTTCTTTTACAAGCTCTTTAACTGTTTTCTTATCAATAACACTCATTCCAGCTAGTTTCTTCATAGTGTTTGTAAGATTTTTACCTAAGTTCCCTAACATAACTATCACTTAAATATTCAGTATAAGTAATTTACATTTTATTTTTTGTATTCAACTATTTTTAAATATTTTTTTTTGATTTATTATATACAAAAAAAATCAATTGTTTAATCTTAATATAAATTAATTTAGATAACTAATTATAAGTGTTTTGCGAAATTAATTATCTTGAATTTCAAGTTAAAAATATAATTCGACTAATTTTTTTTAAGTTGATTAAAATTCTTAAATTTCATTTTTAAATTATATTATTTTTTATAAATAGTATTATTAAAATTGATTTAATAAAATAAACTTATTATTGATAATTAAATCATGTTTTAAGACTAAATTAATAATTTTTTTATCATAATAAAATACAAAAAGTTAATTGAAAAATAGTTGAAAATGAAAAAATAAATTCGCAATTTACTATATATGTTATTTATTATAGATATTTTATAATCCTTGATATTAATACTTTAATTAATGAATTTTTCTATTGTTAAAAATTTATTTTTAACTCATATCCACACATTATGACATTCCATTATTTTTATTTATATTTTTAGTAATATATACTAATCTTCTTTATGAGATTAAATGATTTAACTTGATAATAATTCATCAATTATGATTTAATGAGTATTAGAAATGGTTTAATAAAAGAAAGGATCTAAACAAGAAAATATAAGTAATCAAAGGAGATTATGTTTAAGAATAATTGATCTCTAATCAATGCTTAAATTTGTATAGCAATACTAAAATATTACTATTATTAGCATTAAAAGCTTATCTGATTAAGATTTAATTAAAAATAAAATACATAAAATTAAGTATTTACGATAATTGGAAAAAAAATGTTTTATTAAAAAAGCTATAGCTCCAGACTTGGTTAATCCTTTTTCTAAAAGTAACCATTATTGTAAGCTTTATGCAGGTGTGGGGGGATCATCTGAGGAATGTTTCGTTTAGGATACTCTACTCACATGAGACTTATTATCTCAATTCAGGATATCAGTATAAACCATTAATTTTTTTGGATTATATGAGGCTTTAAACATTGACTATCAACATCAGTTCAGATCATACAATCCTTTTTTTGTCTTATTTTTGTAAGCTTGCATTAGTATTGAGTGGAAAATTTCCCAATCTACTATTTGATCAATTTCATTCAATCTATACACCGTGTTTTTTAACATACTTCCTACTGTTAAGACAAATTAATTTAGTAAGATTTTAAAAAATAAGTTTTATGAAATCAGTGTTTATCAGATAGAATTACATTAAATACAAGATGTCTAAACAATTATTTTTCATGTGGAGTAAGAGTCGTACAAGTATTTAAATTGAAAAATGGAGCAAGTCATTTTTCATGAAATTGTGTTGTTGGACGGTCTCAATGCAGATTATTTAAATTCAATGAGCTAAAATGTTTCAATATCCTTTTTAAGAGAGAACATTACCCATTATAAGTAGTTCATAAAGTGTTCTTGTTTTTTTTTAGTGTTTTTATTTTTACATTTTTTGGGGTACTGTACCTTTTATGTTATTGATGTTTATTGATATAAGAAAGTTAACAGTTTTTTTAAAGTTTAACTCCTATCATCCTAATTTTTTTTTAAATCAGTGTTTTAAACTTTTAAGTTTTGCAATTGGGATATTTGTGATTTCACTGACCAAATCTAATTCCATTCCTTTACTTAAAAGATTAACAGCTACTTCTAACTTACCTTCTATCTTACCTTCTTTTATTCCTTTTTCTTCTCTGTAGTTTAGTTCGCTTTCTAATTCCATTTTTGCTAATTGTCTCATTTGATAGTCGTGGAAAGCTTTTTCATCTGAGAGTAGTTCATTGAATTTCGCATCTGCTGCTTTTATGTCTTCATCCATCTTAATCACCTTATCTATAATTTTTTTT
>JAISTD010000138.1 GCA_031272765.1 Candidatus Methanovirga australis
AAAAGTATTATTGGATAGATACTCTTATATTGCCAAATTTCCAAAGACAGGTAAAAGAGGAAGACCTAAAAAACCAAAACAAAAACTTTTAAAGAAGTTGAAGTATGCACAAGTTGTGAGAAAAAGGGATGGGAAAGATCTGATCGATATTAGCAAAAGAATAATTTTCGGCAATTCTGAGGATATTAAGGATTTTGAAATTTCTACATCGTATATTGAGCGAAAAAATTTAAATTTAAGGCAAGAAAACAAAAGATTAGTAAGAAAAACCTTAGCGTATTCTAAAGAAGACGAATGGCTACAGTACCATCTTACTTTGCAAATGACCGAGCATAATCTTGCACGACCGCATTCTTCTTTGAAAAAACTGATTTAAAAAGAATTAGGGGTAATGTTTGGAAAAAATATGATAAAGTAACTCTGATGATGTCAATAGGGCTAACAAATCATGTATGGAGTTTAAAAGAACTGCTAATATTTCCTTACCATAAAAATGTCAGTACATAAAAGGGTCAATACCTATAATTATATTTTTATTTAATTAATTATATTATTATTTTTAAAAAATAAAAGTACTTAGAACTTATTTCAAAATATAAAAAATGTAGTTTTGAATATAGTATGTCCCAAAACTTTTATACCATTTATTAAAAAAATTGTTCTTAAAATTATTTAAATTTTAAGATTGGGCGAAAGATTTCCTAATTTATTATTTGACCAATATTTATTTAATTTGTTGTTGTGCTTTTTAACATACCTCATACATTTTTTTCACTGAACAAATTAATTACCTAGTTCATATGTCATCATTTACCTCACTTATCCTATTAGAAAAACTAAATACTCAAAATAAAGCTACAGGGGAGGATTTGAATATCGATGCCTTTATATACTATGACCACATTTGGTTAATATAGGGAGTTTCAAACTTTATAAATTTTATCAATAATATGCTATTTTTGATAGGTTAATAGAAGTTCCCTATACTATAAAATTTAACTGAAAGAGGAGGAAAAAATATGGAACCTACTATTCAACCAGCTTTTATGCCAGGTTGTGTATCTTGTATCAATTGTGCTGAGCTTGGTGCTATCACGATTTATGGTTTTGCAGCTTTTTTAGCAGGACTTCTATGTTATAGATAATTTATATGTAACTTAGCAAGTTACCACCAAAAATTCAAACTATAAGGTTCATGTTGTTTTCATGGTACAAACATTGTTTTTCCATTTAATTAAAAAAATTAATTGATAATCAACAAGATTGTATGTTATGCTTTGATTTATTTTAAGCATTCAATAAATGAAACACGACCAGAGTTTTGTGCCATCGAATGATCATGAGCCTCTATTTTTTAAATCCAAAAACTAATAGGTTGAACGGAGGGATCTTTATTTTAATAATGGATAAAGTTTACATACTGAAAGAACAATACATGTTACATAAAGGATCTATAATTAACTATGTTAATAATAGAGAGGATAATACTTGTTTATTGATTAATCTGGATGCTGCAAGTAATTATCAATGAAATTAATGGTGAAAGAAATTTACAGCAAGTGACTAAAAATTTAGCTTCAAGATACAATGAAAATTATGCTGAACTCAAAGACACAGTAATTAATTTCATTAATGAAAATGGTTATTTATTCACAATTAACAATTTTTCAAGTGTAAATGAATCTGTAGGGAATTGGGACTTTCAAGTACCACTCAATATTTCGATTGAACTTACAAATTATTGTAACTTAAAATGTAAACATTGCTACAATAATTGTTCCATAGACAATGATAATTTCATTGATAAAAATGAAATATTGTCTCTTTTACATGATCTCAAAAATTTAGGATTATCTTCTGTTGAATTGACAGGAGGAGAACCATTATCACACCCTAATTTTAATGAAATTGTAGAATATTGTTTAAAATCATTCAATTTAGTCGCAATTATCACTAATGGAACATTGGTTGACCATGAAAAAATTCAGATATTTAAAAAATATAAGAATAAATTAATGATACAGGTTTCACTGAATGGTTCAAATGAGAATTTTGTAGATTCCTTTTGTAATGTTAAAGGCACTTTTAAAAAGGTGAAAAACACATTAAAGCAGTTTAACAATGAGAACATTCCTTGTGTTGTGGCTATAGCAATAACTCCAAAAAATATTAAAGATATTTTTAATACTGTCTCACTTATCAAAACCTTAGGAATCAATAAATGGAGATATTCATTCACAATACCTGTAGGGAGAGGAGCTTCAGATGAATTCATATTTACTAAAGAAGATATTGAAATCTTCAAAACTGAATTTGAAAAATTAAATAACTTGTTAGGGTCTGAAGAGCAAGAGAGGATTGTATTACTTAATGAAAAGATTGTATCAAGTAACAACATGCTTCGTAATTGTGGTGCAGGGTCTAAAAATTTGGCTATCGATCCATCTTTAAATGTTAAATTATGTTTATTATCTAATATTCATAATCATGATTTTTCTTTTGGGAAAATAAATTCTAAAAATATTGAAGAAATTCTCTCTAAAATAGCTAAAAAAAGAATAGACCAAATTAATTGTCCAAGCGATGAAATATGTGGCGACTGTAAGTTTAACATGTTTTGTAATGGATGTATTATTCGTGGATGTATGAAATATGATGAAATTAAAGGAGATTGTAAGTGGGGAGAGATTTTTAAGAATGATCTTAATATTTTATAATTATTTAGCTATTTGGAGAGTTCAAGATGTTAAATAGTGATATTTTTTTGAGTGGTGTTAATAAGTATTTTAAGGGTTTTCATGTTTTGAAAGATGTTTCTTTTGAGGCTAAAAAAGGTCAAGTCTTTGGTTTTTTAGGACCTAACGGTGCTGGCAAAACAACAACAATAAGACTAATAGTTGGTTTATTAGAACCAGACAGTGGAATTATAAATACTTTAGGAACAGATCTTTACAAAGACACAGACGAGTCTATAAATGTAAAAAGTCACATAGGTACTATGTTAGATTTTAGTGGATTGAATTTTAAAATGACAGGTTTAGAAAATTTAGTATATTGTGGAAAGCTTTATGGTTTAAGAAGTAGTGATGCTGAATATAGTGCGTTAGAAGCAATTGAAAAATTAGAATTGTATGACTATAAAGATAAGCCAATTTATCAATATTCTCATGGTATGGAAAAAAGATTATCCTTTGCTAAGACTATTTTAAATGATCCTGATGTGTTGATTTTAGATGAACCTACGAATGGTGTTGATCCAGAATCCAGACTTATTTTACGCCGTTTAATAATAGAAATGAAAGAAAAAAATAAGCTTGTTTTTATGTCTTCTCATGATTTGGAAGAAGTGCAAAAAGTATGCACAGATTTAGCTATTATAAATAAAGGAGAAATTTTGTTTACTGGATCCTTGAAGGAATTCCAAGATGAATTCAGTGCAAAAACATATTCTCTTGTTTTTTAGGACCATCACTGAAAGGGATGATTATATCAGGAAATATGAAGAAGATATGGGAAGTCTTGAAATTAAAGACAGGTTAATCTCTTTTACTTTAATCAACAATACTTCTATCAATTTAAGTATGGATGGTATTATTTTTAAATATGTTGAAGCAAAAAATATTGAAGATGGATACTTCAATATAATAAAGGAAATGAAACCATGAGTCAAAAAATAAAAATAGTATTGTTAAAAGAGCTCAAAGAATCATATCAAGACAAAAAAACTCTAAGGTTTTTAGTATTCAGCTTTATATTTAGTTTAGTTATTTATATACTGTCTGTTTTAATACATCCCAATTCAACACAGTCAACATTGACATATAGTCAGTTTATTATGATGGCTATATTTGCTCTATTTTATATGAATAATGTGAATTTAAAATTAATCACTGAAAAATTTTATAATGAAATGCTGTTTAATAACTTCCAAAGTATGTTCACCTTACCAATAAAAGTTAAAGATATGATTTTAGGGAAAATACTTTCAATGTTTATCATATCAATCCCATCCACTTTAATACTATCGACAATTTTCTTATTAATCTATTATATGCAAACCACAGAATATATTAATATTTTTAAGATTCTTTTCTTCACAATATTCCTGCCTTTAGCATTAGGTACAATATACAGCTTAACAGGATTATGGGCATTAATAAGATTCGGTGAATTAAATATCATGAAAATGTTAGAAAATATGCTTATTTTTGGATTCTTAGGAATGTTTGGAATAGCTTTATGTTTCATAAATTACTTAAAACCAGAAAATTTATCTATATCAAATACAATAATAGTTAGTCTAACAATAATCATCATAATAAGTGCTATTATAGTGATATATTCATTTAAAAATATAAAAAAAGAATATTTATATCGTAATATGGAAAAACAAGGATAATAAATCATATATACAGTCAAACATCAATGTCATCAACTTAAGAAATCTTGTTAAATATTTTAATAAAAAAAAATTAAACGAGTTTATATAAAAAAATTTGCAATTTATTTGAAAGCTATGAAAAAATATATAAATCATTCATAGTCTTAAAAATAAAAATCGTTAAGTTGATTACCTTGAACATCTGCCTACATTTGCTGTTGAATAAGATTGCATTTTTATAATATTATCACTTATCATATAAATCTGTGAAAAGTCATTAATACTCAAATATAGAACCATGGGTGGTGTGAAATAATTGATACCTTATATACTAATTGTCACATTAGTTAATAATGTGAGTTTCTATATATTTTAGTAAATACTTATCAAGTTATATGCTATATTTTTTGGTGGATTAATAAGAAACTCTTTATCATAAATAAAAATGTTAAATATGTATTAAGAAGTGGATATTATGAATAAATTTTATGGTTGTTTTGTCGTGTTTTTGTTGTATAATAGTGTTTTGGGTTGTTCTTGTGCTTATACTGATACTACATTGATTAATAATGGTTCTAAACAGAGTGAGAGTTCTTTTGAGAATACTGATAGTGGTTATGATCCAAGTAAAAGTTCTGAAGTTAAAAAAAGATCTATTTGGACTACTGAATTCATTGTGAGTTTGGTAACAGCTACTGTTGGGCTTGTAGTTACTATTGTTAGTACAGTTTTTGCGACGAAACTTGTGAAAGCAAGAAATGAATTGAAAGATCCTGAATTGAAAGATCCAAAGAATGTACAAAATGAAGCACAAAAGATTTATAACTCAAAAAGGAATGCCCTTCGTACGGAGATTTCAAGTTTAATTGATGAACTTAAGGAAATTGGGCTTAATGATGTAGTGGATGAGAAGGAGTATGTTCTCAAGAGTCATGCTCTTTTTAATAAGAGATTTAGGATTCATTCTGAGCATCCTGAAGATTTTCTTGAAGAAGCACGGGAACATGTTGATGGACAATTAAAAGTTATATTAGCTGATTGTTTTTTAGGAATGGGTGTTGGATCAATTGGTGTTAGTATGGGAGGATATTTAATAAGCAAGAGAGTATCAGCACATAAAAAAGGGTCATGAATTGAGGTGGTTTTAAAAGTAGGCAATATTTGTAAGCTTTATTGTGTACAGTTGATCATTCGAAATATTCGTTTTTAGGAAAAAATATAGAGTTCATAATTTATAAATACTTATCAAAATATTGTGGTTTTTGATAAGTTAATAAAAACTCTCATTATTGTTAATCAACATTTTCAAAAAATAAAAATAAAATCTGCTTTTTGATTTTGAAAAGTAGAAGTTTTAAAAAGTTCAATTTTCAAAACAAGTATATGGTAAAGTATTTAAATGAAGAAATACAAAACATAAGAATGTTGTAAAAAATGATTATATGTGCCTCGGTAGCTCAGTCTGGTGGAGCGCGAGACTTGTAATCCCGTGGTCGCGGGTTCAATTCCCGTCCGGGGCTTTATAAAGATTTATATTATCACATTTAGACTGATTGTGAATTAATATCATATAAATAGCTATTAAATGTATATGATGGTTGTATAAATATTATTTACTATTTATACTGGTCATTATAGGATATTTTATTAAGAGTATGTTTATTCAGAGCAAGATATATGAAGGATATTATTTCTTTTTTGAGATAGTTTGTAAGGTTATTATTGGAGTTTATTGATTATTAAGGTCTTAAACCGTAGCAATATTATATGTGCCTCGGTAGCTCAGTCTGGTGGAGCGCGAGACTCGTAATCCCGTGGTCGCGGGTTCAATTCCCGTCCGGGGCTTTGTAGATTTTAATAATTAAATTTAGTAATTAAATTGTTTAAAGTAAATAATATTCATGTAATCAAATTTTAATAGTTGTTTTATATAATAATTAAATTTATATACTACTCATTATATAATATAAATGTTGTATGAAATATTAATTACTAGTAAATTAATATTATAATAATATCATTTATTACTAATAATTTAATTATTATTTTGGAATAATGAATATAAATCGTAAATTTTTTATCATAAATAAAAAAAAAATGTTTCGTTGGGACCATAGGGTAGCTTGGTCGATCCTTTGGGCTTTGGGAGCCTGAGACTCCGGTTCAAATCCGGGTGGTCCCATTTCCCGCCTTAGCTCAATTTGGCAGAGCGTTGGACTGTAGATCCAAATGTTGCTGGTTCAAGTCCGGCAGGCGGGATTCCATACTTATTTAGTCAAAAATGTTCTAATAATTAATTAAAAAAAGGTTAAAAAGCAATTAATGTTTAGAATAAAGGTTTATAGGTATTAAAAAATTTTGAATAATAGTTTTCATAATGTGAGATTAAGATATTATCATGTTAAGATTATTGATATTATACTCTTTGTAGTATATAGTTAAAAATAGCAATATGCTAAATATTTTTTGTTGGCATTATATCAAAAAAATTTTATATATTTAATATTAAAAAATAGAAAACTTTATAAATAATCTTTTTCATATTATATGTATATGGAAGAAATTCTTAATTTTTTGTCCTGATTTATAGGATATTTATTTTAAAATTGCTTAAGATATTATTTTAAAATATGTTAATTATAATTTTGAGTTGTTAACTAATTTCGTTGTAAGTCTAAAAAATGGATTATTTAAAAAGAGTATTCAATGTTTCAATGCCCTGGTGGTGTAGGGGCTATCATGTGGGCCTGTCGAGCCCGCGACTCGGGTTCAAATCCCGGCCAGGGCGTTTATGATAATCTAATCATTATCCTATTCATTATTTTGAATATATGTATATTCTTTATTTTGAATGAATTTATATTCTTTTCACCAGAGATTTTGATTCTTCATAAGTTTTGCAGATTTTATAGAATAAATTTATAAAACTCTTATTTAAATTAGTTAAGTATAAATACTATGACTACCAAAAATTACTTACTGCACTGTTTAATATATATTTTATAGGAAATATTTGTAAGTCATTTGTTTCTATGGTGGTTATTAACTAATCTGTGATGGTCATTAAATAATATGATGAAATTATAGTGAAATATTCGTTTAGGGCCCGTAGCTCAGTCTGGCAGAGCGCTTGGCTTTTAACCAAGTGGCCGCGGGTTCAATTCCCGTCGGGCCCGTTCTAATTTTTAATTTAGATTTCTTGGTGGAGGACATATTTTGAAGAAAGATATCTTGATGCATGAACTTGTTCCAGAACATAAAATATTATCTGAATCTAATAAAAAGAAGGTTCTTAAAGATTTAGATAGTAATCAGAACCAATTACCTAAGATTAAAATAACTGATCCTGTTGTCGAAGCTATTGATGCTAAAGAAGGCGATGTTTTAGAAATTTCACGAAAGAGTGAGACTGCTGGTACATTTATTACTTATAGACTTGTAGAACCATAGTTTCTGAATTAAGAGTAGATTATTAATATTTGAATCATCAGCTATTATATTGCTAAAATTAACCATATTTCAATAGAGGTTACTTATAATTTTAAGGAAGTACCTAAAATTTTTCAAAAAAAAAACTAATTTTAGGTGCTGCTGGTTATGCATATTAACTCTTGATTTATGGTATTTTATTCTATTATTTTCTATTAAATATAAGTTTTTCGTTATTAATTCTTATTAATACAGCTAACATTATATATTGGAGGATCCCAATGAAAAATACGTGGAGTTTAGTAGATACATTTTTTGATAAATATAACTTAGTAGATCATCATATAAAATCTTATAATGATTTTATAAACAACAGAATACAAAGTATTATAGATATTACAGAACCTATTTCTTTAGAAAAAGGCGATTATACGGTTCGAACTGGAGAAATTAAGATTGAAAGACCTTTTAATAAAGAGGCTGATGGTTCAGACACTTCAATTTGCCCTAAAGAAGCAAGATTAAGAAATTTAACTTATTCTGTTCATTTAAAGTTAGAAATGGCTTTGGACAGTAAGGAAAAAGAGAATGATTTTGAATTAATTTCTATCGGTGAATTACCATTAATGTTGAAGTCTGATTATTGTCATTTAAAAGGTTTGAATGAGGAACAATTGTTAAAAGCTGGTGAAGATCCATTGGATCCAGGAGGCTACTTCATTGTTAATGGTTCAGAGCGTGCAGTTGTGACTATGGAAGAAATTGCTCCAAATAAGGTTATTTTGGAGAGAACAGGTGATATAAGCGAAAGAAGAGCTAAAGCTGTAGTGACTTCTATTAAAAGCGGTTTTAGGGCAAAAATAGCTTTGGAATATAAAAAACCTCGTAAAAGCGGTGTTTTTTTAAGAATTTCTTTTCCTTATGTTCCTGGTGAAATTCCGTTAGTAATTCTGCTTAGGGCTTTAGGACTTTCGACTGATCAACAAATTATAACAATGATTTCTGATGAATTTGATTATCAAATGGTGGTTGCAGATGATATTCAAGTTTCTGAAATTGGATTAAAATTAAGTTCTAAAACTATGGAAGATTTGACAGAAGATGAAAGGAATGATTATCTTCAAAAAGCTGCTATTAAGTTCATTGGTAATCGTGTTGCTAAAGGTATGGCTGAAGAATATCGTATTAAACGTGCTGAGGATATTATTGATAGATATTTACTTCCACACATTGGTATTGAAAGCGATAAAAGGGAGAAAAAAGCTATTTATTTAGCTGAAATGGCTGAAATGCTTTTACAGGTTATATTTGAAGAAAGAGAACCACATGATAAGGATCACTATACTAATAAGAGACTGCGCGTTTCTGGTGACTTAATGGAAGATCTTTTTAGAGTTGCATTCACCAATTTAACAAGAGATATATCCTATCAACTTGATAGAAGTGTTTATCGTGGAAAAGAACTTTCTATAAAACAAGCTACAAGATCTGATGTTTTAACTGATACTATTAAACATGCAATAGCAACTGGTAATTGGGTAGGTGGACGAGCAGGAGTAAGTCAACTTCTTGATAGAACGAGTTATATGGGCACATTGTCACATCTTAGAAGAGTAGTTTCTCCTTTGAGTAGAACTCAACCTCATTTTGAAGCAAGAGATTTACATCCAACTCAATTTGGTAAAGTTTGTCCTAATGAAACTCCAGAAGGACCTAACTGTGGGTTGGTAAAGAATTTAGCCCTTATGTGTAAAATATCTGAAGGTTCGGATACTAATGAAATAATAAATATTATCAAGGAAATGAATATTGTTGAACAAGGTTCTGAGATAGATTTAATTTAGAAACCTTGCAGTTGTTATTTAAATTTCAAAAATAATAATTTTGAAGATATTAGAACTATTTGAATATTAACTATTGAAGATATTAAATAAATGTCATATAAAGTATTAATTTTTGAATTATGTTAATTTTGTTTTCATAATTATTAAAAATGTGTTATTAATTTTTTTATTAAACAATTTAAATTAATTTTCTGTTTGGAGGAAAATTTGTGATTAGTACCAAAATTTATATGAATGGAGAACTTATAGGTGCATGTGAAAATCCAGAAGAATTTGTCACAGAGATGAGAGAAAAACGACGCTCAGGTCAAATTTCTGAAGAAATGAACATTACTTATTATGATAAAACATCAGAAATATATATATTCAACGATCCTGGAAGAGCAAGACGTCCTTTAATAATTGTTAAAAATGGTATTCCTTTAATTGAAGATGACCATATTCAAGAAATAACAGAAGGGAAACTTAAATGGGATGATTTGATAGTAAATGGCATTATTGAATATTTGGATGCTGAAGAAGAAGAAAACTCTTATATCGCAATGGGAGCTCATGATCTTAATGAGGATCATACTCATTTAGAAATTGACCCTTCGACAATGTTAGGGATTTGTGCTGGAATTATTCCATTTTCTAATCATAATTCTTCACCAAGGAATACTATGGAAGCAGGGATGACAAAACAGGCATTAGGATTGTATGTTTCTAATTATATGTATCGCACTGATACGAGAGCTCATTTATTACATCAACCACAGACTCCTATGGTTAAAACAAGAATTATTGATGCTACTGATTATGATAAACGCCCATCTGGTCAAAATTTTGTCGTTGCTGTTATGTCCTTTGAGGGTTACAATATGGAGGATGCTTTAATTCTAAATAAATCATCTTTAGAAAGAGGTCTTGCAAGGTCTTCCTTTTTTAGATCTTATGAAACATTTGAGAGAAAATATCCTGGAGGTCAAGAAGATAAATTTGAAGTACCTGGCAAAGGTGTAAGAGGATACAGATCTGAAAATGCGTATAGACATTTAGATGAAGATGGTATAATTAATTCAGAATCTTATGTTGAGTCTGGTGATGTTTTAATAGGAAAAACTTCTCCTCCAAGATTTTTAGAGGAAATTGATGAGTTTGGATCTGCTAATGAGAAAAGAAGAGAAACTTCTGTTACAGTTAGAAATGGGGAAAAAGGTATTGTTGATGCTGTACTTTTAACAGAGACGGTTGAAGGAAGTAAATTAACTAAAATAAGAGTTAGAGACACACGTCAACCAGAATTTGGGGATAAATTCGCATCAAGACATGGACAAAAAGGTGTTGTAGGTCTTATATTATCTCAAGAGGATGTCCCATTTACAGAAAATGGTGTTGTTCCAGATTTAATAGTTAATCCTCATGCTATTCCTTCGAGAATGTCTGTTGGTCAGGTGTTGGAAATGATTGCTGGCAAATCTGGTTGTATAAAGGGAGAAAGGGTTGATAGCACTCCATTTAATCTAAATATAGAATCGGAAGTTAGAAATTTCCTTACTGATAATGGGTTTGAACCTAATGGTTGTGAATCACTTTACAATGGAATGACTGGAGAGAGAATAGAAGCTGAAATATTTATTGGTGTAGCTTATTATCAAAAATTGCATCATATGACAACTGATAAGATGTATGCTCGTTCACGTGGACCTGTTCAAGTTCTTACAAAGCAGCCAACTGAAGGAAGAGCTCGTGAAGGTGGTTTAAGATTTGGAGAAATGGAAAGAGATTGTTTAATTGCTCATGGTGCTGCATTAGCCTTAAAAGAGAGACTTTTAGATGAATCAGATAAATATGAAGCTATTGTATGTGGAGAATGTGGTATGCTTTCAGTGCATGATAAAATTAGAAATAAGATTTATTGCCCAATATGTGGTGAAGTGGATTCATTCCCAGTTGAAATTTCTTATGCTTTTAAATTACTATTAGATGAACTGAAGAGTTTGTGTATATTTCCAAAGCTTATTCTTGAAGATAAAGCTTAAATATGATTATTAAGATCATATAATATAATATAAAGATTCTTGATTATGGAATTTTTTAATATGAAAACAAGGATTAAATATTAAAAAAACTAAATATAAATGTTATTATAGGAGAGAATAAATTGAGATCAGTACTAAAACAAATTTCTCAAATAGCCTTTGGTTTAATGTCTCCAGAGAATATAAGAGAAATGTCTGTAAGAAGAATCGAAACTCCAGATACTTATGATGAAGATGGTTATCCTATAGAAAGAGGGTTAATGGATCCACATTTAGGTGTAATTGATCCAAGTTTAAAGTGTAAAACTTGTGGTTCTAAGGGTGGAGATTGTCAAGGACATTTTGGAAGTATAGAACTATCAAGACCTGTTCTTCATGTAGGTTTTGGTGATACAATATATAAAATATTACAATCTACATGTAACAAATGTGGTCGTATTCTTTTCACTGAAAGTGAAATAGAAGCTTATACTGCTAAAATTGATGAAATTAGGGAAAGTGGTGAAAGTCTAACTAAACTTATAAAAGAAATATACAAAGAAGCAAAAGCTGTGGATAAATGCCCATATTGTGATGAGGAACAAGAGGAAATTAAAATAGATAAACCTGTTTCTATTATGGAAGGGGGTTATAAATTAACTCCAAGTGAAATAAGAGAAAAACTTGAAAGAATTATTGATGAGGATTCTTTACTTTTAGGTGTTAATCCTGAAGTTGCTCGTCCTGAATGGATGGTTTTAACTGTTCTTCCTGTTCCTCCAGTCACTGTGAGACCTTCTATTACTTTAGAAACTGGGGAAAGATCAGAAGATGATTTAACACATAAACTTGTAGATATTTTGAGAATTAATCAAAGATTGATTGAGAATATGGAAGCTGGTGCTCCACAACTTATTGTAGAGGATCTTTGGGAACTTTTACAGTATCATGTAACAACATATTTTGATAATGAAGCATCAGGTATTCCTCCTGCAAGGCATAGATCCAAAAGACCTTTAAAAACATTAACACAAAGACTTAAAGGTAAAGAAGGTCGTTTTAGAAGTAATCTATCTGGTAAAAGAGTTAATTTTTCAGCACGTACAGTAATATCTCCTGATCCAAACATAAGTATAAATGAAGTAGGTGTCCCTGAAACAATCGCTAAAGAAGTCACAGTACCTGTCCATGTAAATGAATGGAACCTTGAAGAAATGAAGGAATACATTAAAAATGGGGCAGATGTTCATCCAGGAGCTAACTATGTCATCCGGCTTGATGAAAGGAAAATAAGGATTTATGATGAAACAAAAGAAGCCATATTAGAAAAATTGGAACCTGGATACATAGTTGAAAGACATCTTAAAGATGGGGATATTGTGTTATTTAATCGTCAACCATCACTTCATAGAATGTCAATGATGGCACATGAAGTTAAAATTTTACCATACAAAACTTTCAGATTGAATTTATGTGTTTGTCCTCCATACAATGCAGATTTTGATGGAGATGAAATGAATATGCATGTTTTTCAGACTGATGAATCTCGTGCAGAAGCAAAATCATTAATGAGAGTTCAAGAACATATTCTTTCTCCTCGTTTTGGTGGACCAATTATTGGTGCTATTCACGATCATATATCTGGAGCATACCTTTTAACAAGAAAATCTTCAACATTTACTGAAGAACAAGCATTCCAAATTATAAGAAAAGCTAAGATGACAATACCAAAAAGAAAAGATAGGGGCTGGACTGGAAAAGAATTATTCAGTTTACTTTTACCTGATAAGCTTAATATGCAATATAAAGCTGAAATTTGTAAGAAATGTGATAAATGTTTAGGTAAAGATTGTAACCATGATGCATATGTTGTTATTGAAGATGGAGAACTAATTGTTGGTGCAATAGATGAGAAAGCTTATGGTTCATTTTCAGGAAAAATTTTGGACAAAATTATGAAAGAATATGGTTCTGATAGAGCGAGACAATTCCTTGACGAGTCAACCAGTTTAGCTATTTCAGGTATTATGAAAGTTGGAATAACTACAAGTACTCATGATGAGAATATTCCAGAAGAAGCAAAAGAAAGAATTCAAGATCATTTAAACAATGCTGAGAAGAGGGTGGATCAGCTTGTAGAAGCTTATGAAAATGATGAGTTAGAAGCTTTACCTGGTAGAAGTTTAGAAGAGACTTTAGAAATGAAAATCATGCAAGTTCTTGGTGAGGCAAGGGATAAGTCTGGTGAGATAGCAGAAAGTTACTTTGGAATGGATAATCATTCTGTCATAATGGCAACTACTGGTGCAAGAGCATCTATGCTTAACCTTACTCAGATTAGTGCTTGTGTAGGGCAACAATCTGTTCGTGGTGGTAGAATTGACCGAGGGTATATAGAAAGAACATTACCTCACTTTAGAAAAAATGAATTAGGTGCTAAAGCACGTGGGTTTGTGCATTCAAGTTATAAAGAAGGTTTAAATCCTATTGAGTTTTACTTCCATGCAATGGGTGGAAGAGAAGGATTAGTTGATACAGCTATTCGTACAGCTCAAAGTGGTTATATGCAAAGACGTCTTGTTAATGCTCTTCAAGATATTAGTGTAAAGGATAATGGAATGGTTACAGATAACAGAGGATTGATAATTCAAACAATGTTTGGTGAAGATGGTGTTGATCCAGCTAAGAGTGACTATGGTAAGGCAGCTGATTTAGATAAAATAATAGATGAAATGAGAGTTAAATAGTAGCTATTGAAAGGTGATATTGTGGGAGATATTGATCAAGAAGTAGTAAATAATGTTATTAAAATAGCTAAGAAGAAAAAAGTAGATTTTCCAGAAAGTTATGTCAATGATATAGCAGAAGCGTGTATTAGGAGAGAACTAACAGATAAAGAATTAGAAACTCTCATTGTCAGAGTTAAAAAAGCGTATGAACGTTCAAAGGTTGAATCTGGAGAAGCTATAGGAACAGTCGCTGCTCAATCTGTAGGAGAACCAGGAACACAAATGACAATGAACACTTTTCACTATGCTGGAGTAGTTGAACTGAATGTTACATTAGGATTACCGCGATTAATTGAAATAGTGGATGCAAGAAAAACAATATCAACACCAACTATGGCAATATACTTTGATGAAGATCATAGATTTGATGAGGAATTTGCTAAAAAAACAGCGAGTAAAATTGCTAAAATCACAATTAATGATGTTTTAGACGATGATTTACATATAGATTATGGTCAGATGAATGTTGAAGTAATCATTAGTCAAGAGAAAATTAAAGAAAAACATCTGGATTTTGATGAGATTATATCCAAGTTGGAAGCAAAACTTAAAAAGCACATATTCGATATTGAGGGTAATAAGATAACAGTTGCACCAAAAGTAGATAAAAGGACTAAAAATGGTATACAAATTAGAGATATTCGCCTATTAGTTGATAAGATTAGATATTTCCAAATTAGTGGTGTTAAAGATGTTAATAGAGTTATAATAAGAAAAGATGAGCAATGGGTTCTTCACACTGAAGGCTCAAATCTTAAAGCCGTTCTTAAAATGGAAGGCATAGACAAGGAAAAAACCACGACAAATCATATTCATGAAATTTATACTGTTTTAGGCATTGAAGCAGCTCGTAATGCAATAATAAAAGAAGCTCTTCACACGCTTGATGAACAAGGTCTTAGTGTTGATATTAGGCATATTATGTTAGTGGCTGATATGATGACTGCTGATGGATCTGTAAAATCTATTGGTAGACATGGTATTAGTGGTACTAAATCCAGTGTTTTAGCTCGTGCAGCTTTTGAAGAAACTGGTAAACATCTTCTCAATGCAAGTATAAGAGGAGAAGTTGATGAACTAACAGGTATTATTGAAAATATCATCATTGGACAACCAATACCCCTTGGTACAGGTTCAGTAGGTATAAAAATGAAAAATAAATAATAAATAACTATAAGGAGGCAGATGATGGATATAGATAGAGGAATTAGAGTAGCAGTTGATACAGGTGATGTTATATTGGGCTCTGAAAAATCAATCCAATCTCTAAAGTTAGGGAATGGAAAGCTTGTTGTTGTAGCAAAAAATTCTCCTAAAGAAATTATTGAAGATGTAGAATATTACTCTAAACTTTCGGAGATTCCTATGTATATTTATGATGGAACGAGCGTGGATTTAGGGTCTGTATGTGGAAAACCTTTCACTGTTGCAACTTTAATAATTAATGATCCAGGAGATTCTACCATTTTAGATGCTATGGGGTAGTTATTGTGCTGATTAAATTCAACGGGAATGAAATAAGATATATATCACTATTTGAAAATGTGACTGGAGCTATGGTTAAAGATTGTATCATTGATGAAGAAAACGGCAAAGTAACCTTTGTTGTGAAAAATGGTGATATGGGTTTGGCTATTGGTAAGAAAGGGTCTACGGTTGCAAAGGTTCAGAAAGCTGTTGATAAAGGTGTTGAAATAGTTGAACACTCTGAAGATCCAATAGAATTTTTAAAAAATCTGTTGGCTCCAGCTCAACTTAAAACCACTAAAATTATCCAAAAAGAAGGTGAAGAGAAAATAGCTAATATTGTTGTTGAAGGTCAAAACAAGGGCTTAGCTATTGGAAAAAATGGTCAAACTATTGAAAGAGCTAAAATATTGGCTAAAAGACAGCATAATATTAGTGATATTATAATAAAATAGTCATAAACATGTTATTATTCACATGTTTTTGTCATATATGTTATTAGTACTATAGTTCTATAATGTCATAGTTATAAATGTGTTACAGCTATGTTATAATTAATAAAGATATAGCAATAGGAATATAATGATAGAGTTGTACCTAATCAAATTTAAAATCATAAAAAGATTAAATTATAAAAAAGTAGAAAATATTTATAGGTTAAAATTATAAGTTAAATATATAAGAGTAAAATAAGTTAAATATTAAAAGTAAAATATGTGAAATTATGTATTGATAATAATTATAAATAAAGTCTTCATTTTTAAGTTTGTTTCTTAATCAAGTGTTGATTTTATGTCATATTTTACACACTTCCTGATAAAATTCTTAATAGACAAGGATATTACTTGTCTTTTTCTTTAATTCTATCTTTTGTGTGTGTTCTGTAGGTTAAATATCTATAATTAATCTTTCTTCTGATTTTTTATCGATTTAAAGTAATTTTATCATAGAATAATTATCAATATGATTTTTAAAAATACATAAAAATTTTTAATAGTAATATTATTTAGTAATTAATAAAATATTAATTTTATTAAAATATTAAATTGTTAGAATATTATAATATTATTATATATCTATTTATATAATATGTAGGTATTTATGAATATATAATATATGATTATATATAATATATGATGGGTTTCAAGAAGTAAACCTTTAATAAGTAATAGGACTTCATTAAGTAATAATAAAACTTCTTGATCAATAAAAATTTTAATTATCTTAAGGAGATAATATTTATGCCAGGACTTTTTGCTGCAAAAAAACTTAAAAAAAATAGACAAAATTTCAAATGGAAAGATGTTGAATATAAAAGAAAGGCTTTAAGATTAGATGTTAAAGCTGATCCTCTTGAAGGAGCACCTCAAGCAAGAGGAATTGTAATTGAAAAAGTAGGAATTGAAGCTAAGCAACCTAACTCTGCTATAAGGAAATGTGTTCGTGTTCAATTAATTAAAAACGGAAAACAATTAACTGCATTCGCTCCAGGGGATAAAGCTATTGGATTTATCGATGAACACGATGAAGTTATGATTGAAGGGATCGGTGGACCTTCAGGAAGATCTATGGGAGATATTCCAGGTGTTAGGTGGAAAGTTAGTAAAGTAAATAATGTTGCTTTATCTGAAATGGTTAGTGGTAGAATAGAAAAACCTGTGAGGTAATTTAATGAGTCAAATTTTTGATAAATGGGATTTAAAAGAAGTCAAAGTCGAAGATTTAGGATTAATTAAATATATTTGTTTAGATGAGGTTTTAGTTCCTCATACATTAGGTCGACATGTTAAGAGACAATTTGCTAAATCCAAAGTTTCTATTATAGAACGATTGATGAATAAAATAATGAAAACTGAAAGAAATTCTGGTAAAAAAAATAAAGCTTACAATATTGTTAAAGGAGCTTTAGTAATCATTAGCAAAAAAACTAAACAAAATCCTATTCAAATTTTAGTAAAAGCAATTGAGAATACTTCTCCTCGAGAAGAAACTACAAGAATTAGATACGGTGGTATTGGATATCAAGTAGCTGTTGATATTTCACCTCAAAGAAGAGTAGATTTATCTTTAGGATTTTTAACAAAAGGAGCTTTACAATCTTCTTTTAAGAATAAAAAGTCAGCTATTGCATGCTTAGCAGATGAAATAATTCTCGCTTCTGAATATGATACTCGAAGTTTTGCAATTCAGAAAAAAGAAGAGAAAGAGAGAGTTGCAAGAGCAGCACATTAATCTATTCTTATTTATTCTATTTTATATTATTATAATTTTTTAAGATAGTTTTTCATCATCTAATTTTATTTATCTGATTCTATTTTTTATTATTTAAATCATAAATATTATTTTTTGAGATTTATTATTAAAATTTAATATAATTAATTAGTTATCTATAAAAATTAAGTAATATGGAACTAATGTAATTTATATAATAGCTTTAAACTTTATATTATTAGTTTTAAATTATATATAATTTTTTTTATTCTATGAACTTTTTATCATTGGTGAAATTATAAGGTGATATTTTGAGTAGACGAGACAAAATGATTGGGAAAATAAAAGAGTTGATGTATGAGCCTGATTTCATAAGAAATATAGGTATTGTTGCACATATTGATCATGGAAAAACAACATTATCTGATAACCTTTTAGCAGGGGCAGGTATGATTTCTGAGGAATTAGCTGGTGATGCGAGAAGTCTTGATTTTGATGAACAAGAATCTGCAAGAGGGATAACTATTGATGCCGCAAGTGTTTCAATGGTTCATAAATATGAAGATAATGATTATTTGATTAATTTAATTGATACACCAGGGCATGTTGATTTTGGGGGAGATGTAACTCGTGCAATGAGAGCTGTTGATGGTGCAGTTGTTGTTGTATGTGCTGTTGAAGGAATAATGCCTCAAACAGAAACTGTATTTAGACAAGCTCTAAAAGAAAATGTTAGGCCTGTATTATTTATTAACAAAGTGGATAGATTAATCAATGAATTAAAGTTGCAGCCAGAAGAACTTCAAAATAGATTTGTTAAGATAATTGCTGAAGCTAACAAACTTATTAAGGGAATGGCTCCTGAAGATAAGAAAGATAAATGGAAAGTTGATGTTAGTGATGGTAGTGTTGCATTTGGTTCAGCTTATCATAATTGGGCTATTAATATTCCAATTATGCAGAAATCTGGAATTAACTTTAAAGATATTATAGATTTCTGTAATGAAGATAAACAAAAAGACTTAGCTAAAAAGGTTCCAATAACTGAGGTATTATTAGGTATGGTTGTTAAACACTTACCAAGTCCTTTGATATCACAAAAATATAGGGTTCCAACAATTTGGGAGGGAGATATTGAAAGTGAAGAAGGACAAGGAATGATAAATACAGATTCAGAAGGTCCTTTAGCTGTTATGGTAACAAATGTAAGCATTGATAAACATGCTGGTGAGATTGCAACTGGAAGAGTTTATGGGGGAGCGATTGAGAAAGGTATGGAGGTTTATCTTGTAGGTTCTCATGCAAAAACAAGAACCCAACAGGTTGGTGTTTTCTTTGGTGCTGAGAGAGTCAATACAGATAAGGTTCCTGCAGGAAATATTGTGGCTATAACTGGTGCTAAAGGTGCGGTTGCTGGAGAAACAATCTGTGATGATGGAAAAAGAATAAAAGAATTTGAAGGCATTGAACACATATCTGAACCAGTAGTTACAGTAGCTGTTGAGGCTAAAAATACTAAAGATCTTCCTAAATTAATAGAAGTTTTAAGACAAGTATCCAAAGAAGATCCTACTGTAAGAGTAGATATTAATGAAGAAACTGGACAACATTTAATTTCAGGCATGGGAGAACTTCATTTAGAAATTATAACCTATAGAATTAACGAGAAAGGTGTTGCAATTGAAACTTCTGAACCTATTGTGGTTTACAGAGAAACTGTTGCAGGAAAAGCAGGACCAGTTGAAGGAAAATCACCAAATAAACATAATAGGTTTTATATTGAGGTTGAACCACTTGACCAATCTATCTATGATGCAATAAATGATGGTAAAATTAAAGAAGGTAGAGTTAAAGGTAAAGAATCTGCTCCATTATTTATAGAAAATGGTTTAGATAAAGAAGAAGCAAGGAGAGTTTGGGATGTATATAATAAAAGTATATTTCTCAATATGACTCGTGGTATTCAATATTTAGATGAAGTTAGAGAGCTTTTAGTTGAAGGTTTTGAATCAGCTTTAGATGCTGGTCCAATATCTAATGAAATAACTGTTGGATTGAAGTTTAAACTTGTGGATGCGAAACTTCACGAAGATGCGATTCATAGAGGACCTGCTCAAGTTTTACCATCAATAAGAAAAGCTATTTTTGGTTCAATAATGTTGGCACAACCTATTTTGCTTGAACCAATTCAAAAAGTGTTTATTAATACTCCTCAAGACTATATGGGCAATGCTACTCGAGAAATCCAAAATAGAAGAGGTCAAATAGTTGATATGGATCAGGAAGGAGATATGGCAAATATAGAATCAAAAGTTCCTGTTGCTGAAATGTTTGGTTTTGCAGGAGATATTAGATCTGCTACAGAAGGTCGATGTTTATGGTCTACTGAAAATGCAGGTTTTGAAAGATTACCAAACGAACTTCAAAAACAGATTATTAAAGAAGTTAGACAAAGAAAAGGTTTAACTCCAGAACCATATGGAGCAGATCATTATATAGGATAATAATATATAATAAGATAGCTATTATTATTATTATTATTTGATAATATTTTAAATATTTTTGAGATATTTTAAATTTTTTAATTCGTAAACTGATGAAAAGTTTGTGAATTAATGGATAAATATTTATATGAAAAAAAATATATTATATTCAAGTTAAATACTCAACTTTAAAAATCAAGTGAATTTAATTATTTAACTTCATAAAATTAGATTTCAAATTTAATAAACTAATGACTGAGGATTATTAAGTAAAATCTGGAATTAGATCCTTTAATTTAAATTATATAATCTAAATTTTGATTTAAATTTCTATTTTATGGCTTTAATACTCTTTAAATAATTTAAATAATATTTAACTAATAAAACATTATAATAATGTTTAATCTATAATGAAATTTAGATATTGCTAATTTAAATATTTACTATTTAATTGGAGGTTTTGTAAAATGGCAAAAGAAAAAGAACATATTAATTTAGCATTTATTGGACATGTTGATCATGGAAAGTCTACACTTGTAGGACATTTATTATTACAATCTGGAGCAATTGCTGAACAGCAATTAGATGAAGGAGAAAATAAATTCAGATTTGTTATGGACAAGCTCAGTGAAGAAAGAGAAAGAGGAGTTACAATTGACTTAGCACATGCAAAGTTCGAAACTCCCACATATGAATTTACAATTGTGGACTGCCCAGGACACAGAGATTTTGTTAAAAATATGATCACTGGAGCATCCCAAGCAGATGCAGCAGTTCTTGTGGTAGCAGCAGACGATGGTGTAATGCCTCAAACTAAAGAGCATGTTTTCTTATCCAGAACATTAGGTATCAACCAACTTATTATTGCAATTAATAAGATGGATTTGGTTAAATACGATGAAAAGAAATTCAACGAATTAAAAGATGAAATTACAGCTTTAATAGCAACTGTTGGATACAAAGATATTACTTTCATACCACTTTCTGCATTTGAAGGAGACAATATTTCAGAAAGTAGTTCTAACACACCTTGGTATAAAGGTCCAACTTTAATCGATGCTCTAAATGATTTAAAAGCTCCTGAAAAACCGACTAATTTACCATTAAGAGTACCTATTCAAGATGTTTATTCAATCACTGGTGTGGGGACTGTACCTGTTGGAAGAGTAGAGACTGGTATAATGAAAAAAGGAGAAAATGTTATATTTGAACCTGCAGGAGCATCTGGTGAAGTGAAAACTATTGAAATGCACCATGAAACTTTTGATGAAGCCGTACCTGGAGATAACATAGGATTCAATGTTAGAGGTGTAGGTAAAAACGATATTAGAAGAGGAGATGTTGCAGGACATACAACCAATGCACCAACTGTAGCTAAAGAGTTTGATGCACAAGTTCAAGTATTAAACCATCCAGGTGTTATAACCATTGGATATACTCCAGTATTCCATTGTCACACAGCTCAAGTTGCTTGTACATTTTTAGAATTATCTAAAAAATTAGACCCAAGAACTGGTCAAGTTGCAGAAGAAAATCCAGATTTCTTAAAAACAGGAGATGCAGCTATTGTGAAAGTTGCACCAACAAAACCTATGGTAATTGAAAAATATAGTGAAATTCCTCATATGGGTCGTTTTGCTATAAGAGACAGTGGTCAAACTGTAGCTGCAGGTATGTGTATGAATATTACCCCAGCTAAGTAAATCTGTTTTTTAGTCACTGGTTGAGACAGTTTATTTCAACCATCCATCCATTATCTTTACTTATTTTTATTATTTTTAGAAAGAGGATAAAATCATGCATCAAGCAAGAATTAAACTTACAGGAACAGATCCAGATAAATTAGCTTATATTTGTGATCAGCTTAAAAAGATAGCTGAAAGGACTGGAGTAGATTTATCAGGTCCAATTCCCCTCCCAACTAAGAAATTAGTTGTCCCAACAAGAAAATCACCAGATGGTGAAGGAAAAGCTACTTGGGAAAAATGGGAACTTAGAATTCATAAAAGACTTGTTGGTATTGGAGCAGATGAACGTGCAATGAGGCAAGTTATGAAAGTTAATGTTCCAGATAATGTAAGTATTGAAATTGAACTCAAAAATTAATTTTTTTTTAAAAATATGTAATTAATTAACACATAATATCATCTGTTAATTTAATTATATTATTATGTTTATAATTTATTCTATTTCTGCCAGGATAGCCTAGTCAGGTAAGGCGCAGGACTTGAGATCCTGTGAAGATTCTCTTCGCCTGGGTTCAAATCCCAGTCCTGGCGTTTGTTTATATTAATTTTAATCTATCTTTTTTCAGTTATTTTTGCTTTGAGTGTTTCATGATGGCTTTAGTTTTTGATTTTATTATACTTTTTAAACCTTTTCCTTTTTTTATTACAAAATTCTTTTACCCAGTTTCATAAAAAGAAGAAGAAGATGGCACATTATTAATATTTATCATAGCTTTAAGTGCTTGAATCACATTAGAATCAATGAATATAAATACTAATTCTAACAAACTATATTTAAGGTTTTCACCATCTTTAATATTAAGTTCTATTTTTACAAATGAAGAATAAATTATTCTATGTCGAAAATAAATTTTCAACAATAAATATTATTATGATGTTAATAAATTTCAAGTAAGATGTCGTGGAATATATTTTATAAAATGGATGTGATTAATTATGCTTGGTGAGAAAAAACTTATTAAATTATTTCCAAATTTTAAAGAACATATACAAGCCTCTGGAATTGATTTGCCTCTTGATGAAGTCTTTATTCAAAAGTCTCCTGGTTCATTAATCAATAATGAAAAGGCTTTACCTGAACTTGAACCAATAGATGGACCTATTTATACACTTAAGCCTAAAACAGCCTACTTCGTTACTATTGATCGTAAGATAAAAATTCCAAAAGGGTATGCTATGTTATATAGACCAAGATCAACATTACTTCGTTCATTTGTTTCTGTTCAAACAGCTGTTGGTGATCCAGGATTTTATGGGACTTTAATGTTTTTAGTGTATAATCATGGAGATTTTAATTACAAAATAAAAAAAGGAGATCGAATAGTTCAAGGAGTTGTTTTTGAGGTTGTTGGCTCTGGTGATTACTCAGGCTTTTATCAAGAAATAGAATGAATGATCAATAATGAATGAGATTATATTCATTTATTTAATATATTATAAAAAATTAATATATTCAAATTTTAAAATTATAAATTATATGCTTCATTTTTTTTAAGTTCAATGTTAAATTTTATTATATAAAATCTATTCAAACTATAAAAAATATTTATAATATACATATATAGTCTGAAAAGAAAATTTTATAAGTAATGATTAACATAACTTCATATATATTTTTGGAGTTGTTAGTCATGGTAAATATGCCTCAAAAGAAAATCAAAGAACATTTAGATATAAAT
>JAISTD010000193.1 GCA_031272765.1 Candidatus Methanovirga australis
TTCATGGTTAATAGCTTTAATAAAACTTTCTGTTGTTTGTTCTACGGATCTTCCTGTTTCTTTAATTATTTTTTTGATGCCTTTGTGGGCTTCAAGAGGTCCTAAGTCTTTTTTATATGCTAAAGCTCTTAATTTTTCTATTGCATCTCCAAAACTGTTTATTTCTTTTGGACATACTTGACCACATTTACCACAGCTTGTACACATGTAAAGGCCTTCAGTAATACTTTCTTCTGTCCTTTCACCATAATCTCTTGGGTCAAAATCAAATTTAGATAAATATCTCATGAAATATGGGCCAGCAAAGTCAGTACTTTCTTTAATCACTGGACAAGCTGATAGACAGGAGAAACATTCAATACAACTTCTTACTTTCTTTGTATCTGCACAATCAATACTTGGAATGATTTGAGGGCTTTTACAAACTGTTTCTTCACCTTTGCTATTTGTTAAATCATCTAATTTTGCTTGTTTACCATTTTTAATTTTGTTTTTATCTTCTTCTTGTTTTATATAATCACAATCTTCTAAAAATAGCTTCATAATAGCTATTTTCTCTTCAATTTCAGATTTGTCTACTATCAAATCTTTAAGCACTGGAAAATCTAATGGTTCTATAATATCTCCGTCTTCAACCTCTTTTTTACATGCAAGAGCGACTTCTCCATTTACTTTTACTCCACAAGAGCCACATTGACCTGCTCTACAGGAACTACGAAAACTTAGATTTGTGTTGTAGTTTTCATTGATGTAGATTAAAGCATCAAGTATTTTCATCTTTGGTTCTTTTTCAATGGAATATTTATGGTAGTGAGAAACTCTATCCTTTTGATTATCGAACCTTAAAACTGTAATTTCTATCATTTAACTCTCCAATGTTTAATAAACTAAAAAAACTAATTTAAACCTACCAATTCTATTTTATAGGATTATTAACAATTTACATCGATTTTTGACCAATAAAATTTGGTATAATAATTCTTATCAGATATACTTATGTAATATATTATGTCTTTCCTTAAATAAATAATTTCTTTTTATGGAAAATTTTTTTTATTTGAAAAAATATATTAATTAAGATAAAGAAATGTTTATTAAGATAAAGAAATGTTTGTTAAAGAAATTTTAATTAGAGATTATAATTTAAAAATTTATTTAGAGTTTTTAAAATTAAAAACTTATTTAGAGTTTTAAAATTAAAAATTTATCAAAAATATTGTTTTTTAATTTAAAAATTTGATTTTTTGTTAAAATATTGGTTTTAAAATTTTCTTTGATAGTTTTTATTATAATATTTATTATATTTACTTATTTTATTAATTTATAGTGATTTATTTGTTATTTCATTTATTATTTTATTTATCATTTTTAATTATGGTGTAAATAATGGAACTTAAAAAACTTGTTACTGCTAATGCTGGTGAAAAATTATTTTTACTTGGAAATGAAAGTGCTGTTCGTGGAGCCATTGAAGCTGGAGTCTCTGTTGCAGCTACTTATCCTGGAACTCCCTCTTCAGAAATAGGAAGTATTTTATATCTTTTGGCAAAGGATGCCAATATGTATTTCGAGTTTTCTGTTAATGAAAAGGTTGCTATGGAGGTTGCAGCAACTGCAGCAACATCTGGAATTAGATCTTTTACTTTTATGAAGCATGTTGGATTAAACGTTGCTTCTGATTCATTTATGACTACAGCTTACACTGGAGTCAATGGAGGTATGGTGATTTTAACTGCTGATGATCCTTCAATGTTTTCTTCACAAAATGAGCAGGATAATCGTCATTATGGTCGTTTAGCTAAGATGCCTATTTTAGAACCTTCTAATCCTCAAGAAATCAAGGATATGATGATTTATGCCTTTGATTTCAGTGAAAAATTTAAGATTCCAGTAATTATTCGTACAACAACTCGTGTATCTCACATGAGAGGAATAGTTGAAATTGGTGAGATTAGGAAATTAGATAATAATGCCTTTAATAATGAAATTATTGTTAATAATACTTCTTACATTAATGATAAAGATTCCCATTGGAAAAAAGGCTACTTTAATAAAAATCCAAGTCAATACATTCCTGTTCCAGCAAATTCAGCTGTTATGCACAAAGATTTAGTTTTAAAACTTGAAGAGATTAAAAAAGTTGTTAATAGCTCTGATTTTAATATTATTTACTCTAAAACTCCTAATAATTCTAATAATTCTAATAATTCTATCAATTCTCTTAAATTAGGAGTTATTTCAAGTGGTAGTGCATTTAATTATGTTTGGGATGTTGTTAATGGTTATGATTTAGATTTAGATATTCTTAAATTAGGATTTACCTATCCATTTCCAGAAGAATTGATTTTAGACTTTGTTAAAGATTTAGATGGAGTATTCATTGTAGAAGAGGTTGATCCAATAATGGAAAAAGAATTGCTCGCTGTTTTAGGTAAAAATTCTATTAATATTCCAGTATTTGGTAAATTAAACAATGTATTTCCATTAATTTATGAATTTACTCCAGATATTATCCACACTTCTTTTAAAAATGTTTTTGATTCTATCAATAATGCTAATTGTGACAATAATCTAAACTTATTTGAAATAGCTGATGAATTTTCTAATAAATCTCTTTACATCTGTTATGATGGAGTAAATGAAGCTTGTGATGAAATTGCTAGTGATGAGATAATTGATTTAATGGACTCCCTTCCTAATAGGCCTCCTACTTTGTGTGCTGGTTGTGGACATAGGTCTGCTTATTTTGCAGTTAAAAAAGCTGGTGAAGAATTGGGTATTGATGAGAAAGACATGATTTTTGCCTCTGATATTGGTTGTTATACTCTTGGAGTCAGTCCTCCTTATGAAACTGCTGATTATTTACTTGCTATGGGTTCAAGTGTTGGAGATGGGGGAGGATTTTCAAAAGCCACCAATCAAGTTGTTTTAAGTTTTATAGGAGATTCCACATTTTTCCACAGTGGAATAGCTCCATTAATTAATGGTGTTCATAATAAAGATAACTTTGTTCTAACTATTTTAGATAATAGGACTACAGCAATGACTGGAGGCCAACCAAACCCTGGTCTTCCTGTTGATGGAATGGGGTCAGTTGCTCCTGAAATATCAATTGAAAAAATTGCCACTGCAGCTGGTTGTGAGTTTGTAAAGACTGTAAATCCTTTAAATTTGAAAAAAACTGTTGAACTTTATAAAGAAGCCATTGAATACGATGGTGTAGCTGTTATAATAGCTAAACATCCTTGTACTTTAATTAAAGGTCAAGTTAAAAGAAAACCAATGGAAGTAGACTATGAAAAATGTTCAAATTGTTTAGATTGTATAAATTTACTCGCATGTCCAGCTATTTCTCTTATAGATGGAAAAGTTGTCATCGATTACTTTGCTTGTAAAGGATGTACCACATGTACTCAAATGTGTAAAGAAAGAGCCATTAAAGTTAAAAGGGACTAATTTTATTAATTTTAATTTTATTAATTTATCAATTTATTATCGTGATATTATGATTACAAATAAAAATGATTCTAATTTAAATAATAACGGAAATACACATAATTTAAATATCAATGAGTTTATTAAGGATGAAAAGTTCTTTAATGATTCATATACAATATTTATATGTGGTGTTGGAGGTCAAGGGATTATTAAAACTTCTGTAATTATTGGAGACGCTGCAATAGCTGAAGGATACAATGTTGTAATGAGTGAAATTCATGGAATGTCTCAAAGGGGAGGGGTTGTTTCTACTGAACTGAAAATAGGAAATTTTAAAAGTTCTATAATAGAAGAGTCCCAAGCTGATATGATTTTAGGATTTGAACCTGTTGAAGTTGTCCGTAGCTTAAATAAAGGTAATACTGATACTAAAATAGTTTTTAATACCAACCCGATTATTCCTCCAAATATTAACTCACAAAAAAATAGCTATCCAGACATTGGAAGGGTTGTTAAGACTTTAAAAGATAATTATCCCTATGTTTACAATATAGATGGGGACAAATTGGCTCAAGAAGCTGGAAGTATAATGACATTGAATATGGTTCTTCTTGGAGCAGCTACTGGAGAAAATAGCTTTCCTTTGTCTAAAGAATCAATTATTTCCTCTATGAAGGACAATTTAAAAGAAAATTTTCATGAAATGAATTTAAAAGCCATTGAAAAAGGTTTTGGTAGTGTTAAATCTCAATTGTAATTAAAAATTAGTAAAAATTATTAAAATTTAGTTAAAATTAGCAAAAATTTATTAAAATTATTTAAATTATTTAAAATTAGTTAAAACTGGTTAAAATTAGTAAATTAAAAGTAGGTAAGTTGTTATGTTTGAAATAAAGCATGGGTTAATGAAAAGAGATAGTTTAGATGAAAGTTTTGAGCTTATAGATCCTGATAATTATTTTTCTGATGAAGAGGTCCTTATAGCTATTGATAGCGATACTTTAATATCAATTCAAATACTGGTTAAGTCTATTTTAAATAATGACTTTAAAAAATGGAAAGAAATCGACAATGGAGATATTAATGTCCTTTCAAATATCTTTCTAAAGTTAGGATATAAAAAAGAAGAAATTGCCAACATTTTAAGTAGTTTATAGCTTATTAAATTATAATCTATTAAATTTTATCTATTAAATTATTAAGAAAATTTTCTAATAGCTTTTTATAATAGCTTTTTTAAGAAATCTTTTTGTTGATTTCGACTCTGTTTGGAGCTATTAAAACCATGTGTGTGTCTTTGGTTTTACATAATAATACTGCTTCAGCACCTTGTTTTTCTAGATAGGCTACATCTATAACAACTGGATTTTCTTCTTCAACTATTTGGTCATGAACATAGTTTAAATCGTCTTCGTTTTTTAGTTTAATCAATATTATTTCATAATATGATTGTTCTGGAGTTATTGATACATCCTCATCCCTATGTTCTATATGGTCATCTAATATTGGGGATTCAGGTCTTCTACTTGCCTCTTCAACACCAAGGCTTCTTTTAATAGTGTCTATCCAACTCATTTTTTCACCTACAAAATATACAAATCTTCTTAATTATTTTTTATTTTTAAATTAATTTAAATTATTATTTTTATAATTATTATTAAACTTAAATTCTTTTTTTGTATAATTATTATTTAATCATTATTTAATCATTATTTATAATATTATTTAATTCTAAATTCATTTTTATTATTTATAATCATTATTTATAAGATTTATTTGCTTACATTGCTTTTTTAATTATCTTTTTCTTTGAAATAATTTAAAATACTGTCTAAAAGTATTGGGGCTCCACCTTTTTTCATGTCTCCTACTGGGAGATTGTATTTTTTGCCAAAATCTTCTATACTTTCTTCTTTTGGTAGATTTCTTGGGTTTATTGATAATCCAACTACTT
>JAISTD010000043.1 GCA_031272765.1 Candidatus Methanovirga australis
TGGTGTGAAATCTAAAGGACATGATGCCACACTTCAAAAGAAGCCTAAAGGTGGGGAGTTAAGTATCAGAGAGAAAATGAGAAATAAAAGAATTTCCAGTAAGAGAGCTCCAGTTGAAAGACCCTATGCAGTGATTAAAACTGTGTTTAAATCTGGTCACACACGATTAACAACCGTAGCAAGAAACCAGGTAGATAATTTAATGAAATGCACAGCATTTAACTTAATTCAATTACCAAGATTACTAAAGGAAATTTGTTCTGCTTAGCGATAGCTATGAAAAAATTAGGGAAAATCCCTAAAAATAGCGATGAAATTAGCCTTAAAAAGACAAAATATGCGAATTTTCCAATAAAAAAATGAAAATAATAAACAAAACATCATATCAATATATGTTTAAATTAAGTTTATAGAAGCTCTCTTATAATAGTTTAATTAATTAAATAAAAGCATATAATAAAATTCAAAAGCCAATATTATTACAAAACATATTTTCAATCCTATAATCAATTTTTAGACAAATCAATGAAAAGTTTTTCAAAATCATCATCATCCATAGGTTCAGGGATTGTGTGTTCCTTATTTTTAAATAATGATAAACTTAATTTTCTATATTCTTCAGCCTGATTAGATTCAGGAAATTTTTCAATGACTGTTTTTGCTTCAACTTCACTTTTTTGAACCAAGTCATCTCTTGGTATAACACCTATAACCTTAGTGTTTATTTTCTTAGCAAATTTATTCACAATAGCTATTTCATTTTCAAGGCCTTTACAATTACAAATTATTCCAGCCATTTTCCCTTTAAGTTTTTTAATCCCTTTTGAAATATTATTAGCAGCGTATAAAGACATATATTCTCCAGATGAAACTATACAGACTTCATCAGCATATTCTTCTCGTAATGGAACCGCAAACCCTCCACATACCACATCTCCTAAAACATCGTAAAGAATAATATCTAAATCATCACCTACAGCAGATAATTTCTCAAGAAGTTTCATCGCAACGATCACACCTCGACCAGCACAACCAACTCCAGGCTCTGGACCTCCACTTTCAGCAGCCAAAACTCCTTTATATCCTTTAAATACTATATCATCGATTGAAGGATTATTATTTGTTTTGATAATGTTTAAAATTGTTGATAGTCGTCTACCACAAAGTGTTCTTGTGGTATCTGCTTTAGGATCACATCCAATAACCATAGTTTTCTTATTATTTTCAGCATATGCTGCTGCAATATTCGAAACAGTTGTAGATTTTCCAATCCCACCTTTTCCATAAATAGCTATTCTTTTATTAAGATTCATAATATCTAAAACCATTAAAATGTCTTATTATAATCAGTTAGTTAAGGATTTAACCATATAAGGACCTTCTAAATTATATCCAAATTTCCTATAATAATTTCTTGCTCCAATTCCACTTATAACAGCTATTTTCTCTTTGCCATTTGAAATAGCTATTTCCTCAGCTTTTGAAAGTAATCTTTCACCATATCCTCTATGTTGACCAATGTCCAGATTTTTATCACCAATTTTCATCATATTCCCATAAACATGAAGTTCACGGATAATAGCTGTTTTATCATTAATTTCAATTCTATGAAAATCTTTAGAAGGCAATCTAAGTCGTAAAAATCCAGCTAAAAATTCTTCTTTTTGATCTTCGTAAGATAAAAATATTTCAGTGCCATTAGATGCATTATAATGCTCTTTAAATAATTTAAAATCATCTATTGTTAAATCTCCAAGACTATCTCTATTGTGTCCTATTTCTCGACACCTAATACATTTACATTTAATATTTTCTTCTTTTATTCTATTATATACAAGTTCTCCAAGATTTGATTTCTTAACTCCTGCTTCAATGAGGTTAGATGGAATATCTCTCTGAATTCTCATTGTTCTAACCCATTTAGGGAGAATTTTCTTTATTTTGACAATTAAATCAACTGCTTCTTCGGTAGTGTAAGGTTGATATTTGCCTTCTATCCAGAGTTTATATAGTTCACTTCCTTTTGTAACAAGAGCTGGATAAATTTTTAACATATCTGGTTTAAAATCATTATCATTAAATATTCTTTTAAAAATTCTCATATCCATTTCAGGGTTTGAAAGAAGTCCAGGCATTAAATGCATTCCAACCTTAATTCCAGAGTCTTTCAATATTCTCGTAGAATCAGTTACATCGACAACAGTATGACCTCTTTTTATTTTTCTATAAACAAAATCATAAGTCGTTTGAACACCTAATTCAACTCTTGTAACTCCCATTGTAAGCATTCTATTGACATCCTCTATTTTACAATAGTCTGGTCTTGTTTCAAATGTCATACCAACACAACGAATAGCTGAATCTTCATTACATTTTTGAACATCTTCTAAAAGAATATAATCATTAGGTGGATAAGCTTTCAGCTTTTCGTTTTGAGTCTTGAAGGAAGACAAAGAAATTTCTGATTTTCCACCTTTAAAAGGTTGGTAATGAGATTCAGAGGAGGTTTTGATCAACTTTTTATTCTCATGCGAAGCATGAGAATTTAGAAAAATCTCTGATTTTTCGTTCTTAAGAGGTTGTTGGTAATTAAACTCGTTAGATCTTTTGATCAACCTTTTTTTAAAAGGTTGTTGGTAATCATTCATTGCTTTAAGACATTTTGATATGAACCATTCTTGATAGCATAGGTCTCTTGATGGAAATGTTCCTCCCATAACTATTAGTTCAACTTTATCTATTGGATGCCCTATTTTATCTAACTGTTTTAATCTTTGATATGTTTGTTTGTATGGATCAAAATTGAACATTCTTGCTCTGAGTGCTGCTGGTTCTTCTCCTGTGTAACTTGGAGGAGCCACATTACTTTCAGGACAATATAAACATCTTCCATGAGGGCATTTATGTGGATTGCACATAACAGCCACAATAGCTACTCCAGATATTGTCCTTGTTGGTTTTTTCTGCAAGATGTTATAAATATCTTTTTTTTCATCATCTTTTGCATATTCAAGTATCTGGGAGTTTGTCATGAATTTCTCTAATTTAAATTCATTACAGACGATTCTTTTAGTTTTTTCCAAGTCTCTTTTTGTTTTTATTTTTCCATTGAGAATATATTCTATTAGTAATCTGCATGGAGTTTCCATTGATTTAATTCCTCTTGATTATATCTGTTAAGTATTTTCAAATATATGAATTTTAGCTTAATTATGGTTATTTGAACTATGAATTTATAAATTTATAAAATTAATATCTAATTAATATAAGTTGTTTAAATTTAATTTACTGTATTTTACAAGATTATTATAATTAAAGTGATAAGTATTAAAAATTTAAATTATAGTCCTTGACATAATTTTTTTAAGTAATGGACCTTTTAAATAAATATAATATTACTTTATTTCAAGTTTTATTTAATTAAATAATATATTTATTAATATAATTAATTTTACAATTATTTAATAGTGAAATAAGTCATGTTTGAAGATATTTTTAATAACAGAAGATTATATAAA
>JAISTD010000060.1 GCA_031272765.1 Candidatus Methanovirga australis
AATCCCTAATTCATAAGTAGGAAGTTCAACATTCTCAAGAGAAGATAAAAAAGGAAGAAGATTATGCAATTGAAAAACAAAACCAATTGTCTGCGAACGAAAACCGCTTAAATCTTTCTCTAATAAAAGATCATGACCATCCACAATAATCTTTCCTTCATCTGCTCTATCTAAAGCACCAATCATATTCAGTAGTGTTGACTTACCAGAACCTGATGGACCAGTAATAGCTACAAACTCACCCTGTTCAATAGTTAAATCAACACCATTCAATGCTTTGACAATGCCTTTTTCATAAGATTTGGATAAACCTTCAATTTCTACAATATTCACCATTATGATAACCCCCAAATTATTATTTATTCTTCTCTTACAGCTTCAGCTGGAGACAATCTACTTGCTCTTATCGCAGGAACTAAAGAACCTACCAAAGCCATGACAATGACAACAACAAAGGCTTCCAAAAATGTTGAAACTGATAGTGTCTCTAAAAACTCAAAGAAACCTAATGGAAGATAAGGATTCATCAAATTCATAGCAAAGGTTACTAAAATCGCGACTATTGAAGCAAGAATAAAAGAAAATATAGACAATATAAATGTTTCAGTTAATATTAAAGTGAAAATTCTTTTTGATTTCCAACCTATTGCTTTTAAAACACCAATTTCACGAGTTCTATCACCAACAGACTTCATCATAATAATCAAAGTCAACAAAATCCCAATTACCATTGGAACAACAATGAATATTATCCTCTCCATCTTCTCCAGATATTTTCTGGAATTTTCTCCTGATTCTTCAGGTCCCATGACACCATTATCCACATCGCTTCTATTATTATACTTATTCTTCAGGTCTTCTACAATTTTAGTATTATTTTCACCTTTTTTAGTTTTAATGAAAATTTCTTCAACATATCCATGATTATAATCTATGCTTTCATTAGCTTGTAGTGCAGATAATTCTTGAGCATTTTTCAAAGAAGTGTAAGACCTACCAAGATAAAATGGATTTTTAACTATTCCAACAATTTTATAATCAATATTCTCAAGAGAAATATAATCTCCAACTGTCTTATTTAACTGATCAGTAATATAATCAGATAACACTATTTCTTTTTCATTATTATCAAACTTCCTACCAGAACTAAGATACATTTTCATGAAATCTGTATCTGATGAATCAACACCTAAAACTACGAGACCACTAGCATTACGGGGATAATAATCAAACATTCCAATGACATTTTCAACACGATTATCTTCTCTTATCTCACTCATCAAACTTTCATTTATATGAGAATTAGGATCTCCAATTATTTGTATATCAGAATCAGGTGCGAATTTTTGCTTTAAATTATAGTTCATCTGACTGCTAATTGCAAAAAATAGAATTATTAATATTGGAATAGATAGACCAGATAATTGATAGATGACTTTTGATTTTTTTCTAAACGAACTTTTCAAAATAAATTTTTTAAATGACATATGCATACCTTTATTTTTATTTTTTCTTAATTTAGATTGAATTAAAACAGTGAATTATGAATGCTAATATATTAACTTTTTACTATTAATATTATTAATTATGCATGTTCGTACAATCAAGAGTTTCTATTAACCTACCCAAAAATAACATATTTTGATAAGATTTATAAATACTGAAAATCCTTTGGATTTTCATAATTACAAAAATTAAAAATTTTTGGTAATTTATGAAACTCCAATATTAACCTAATGTGCTGATAATATATAAATGTGCCGATTATTCACACCTCCCATTGTGGTTTTAATTTGAGTATAGGGACTTTTACAAGTTTATATTGTATAAGTGAAGTTTGATCAAAAAGTTTTAGTCAATGTTTCCAAAGGTATTATAATATTATTAAAGATGTTAGAAATTAGGAAAATCTAACACCAAATATTTTAATATTCTTTTAAACTAAAACATGAAAATTAGTTAGAAAAAACAACTTATATCTATTTATTACCGCCAATCTATAACTATACAACCATAGCTTCTTGGATTTAAAGTAATACATGATGTAAAGGATCCAATATCGTTCTGAAGTTGGATTGCCCATCCTTCTGGATTAACAAACAATTTTCTCCAACCATCTGTGGTGACAGTTACTCCATCGTTAGCATAAAAATTCCGATTAAAGGTTTCAGCTCAACTTGAAGTATATATTCTTGCATTACCCACATAGTTACCAGTTGTAATGAGAGTATCATGCCATCCAGCAGATTGTATTTATAGAACATCCTAATAATAAGAGTATTAAGGATATTATTGTATTCACCTCCCTTTTTATTTATTATAATCAAAATCAAACATCATTGTTTGCCTGTTTTTCATTTATATTATTCAATAATATCTATTTATTATAGATAAAGGTATTATATATAAATAATAATCTATAAATATACATTAGATTATTACTACTTAATATTATCATTATTATCTCTAAATATATCCATTAATAATTTATTTACTTGTAATTTTATAATTATAAACAAACTGTAAAAAAAATGTACTTTAGAAGATATGTTATGAAAATAGCTTTCGATGAGACTTTTAAAATTAAATTATCATTATGAGGTTAATAATGAAGACTATTTATCCATTTACAGCAATAGTGGGTCAAGATAAAATCAAAAAGGCATTAATATTAAATGCGATTAATCCCTCAATTGGCGGAGTTTTAATTAAGGGAGATAGAGGAACAGGAAAAACAACAGCTGTTAGAGCATTGGCAGATTTACTTCCTAAAATAGAAGTTGTTAAGAATTCACCATTTAATGCTGATGAAAATAGCTATTTTGAATATGAACTTTATAAATTAAATGATGGTTTAAATGATTCTGATTTAGATAATGTTGAGTTAGATGAAGTTCCTATGAAGGTTGTTGAGCTTCCACTTGGAGCTACTGAAGATAGGATAATAGGTTCTTTAGATATTGAAAAAGCATTACACGATGGAATCAGAGCATTAGAGCCTGGAATTTTAGCAAAGGCAAATCGTAATATCCTCTACATTGATGAAATCAACTTACTTGATGATAATCTTGTAGATATTCTTTTGGATGCTGCTGCTTATGGAGTTAACATTATAGAAAGAGAAGGGATTTCAATTTCACATCCATCCAATTTTATTCTCATTGGAACAATGAACCCTGAAGAAGGGGAACTAAGAGGACAACTTTCTGATAGAATAGGTTTAAAAATTCAGGTTGAAGGAATAAAAAATGTAGAAGATAGAGTAAGGATAATGAAAAGAAGAGAAGAGTTTGAAAAAAATCCTGAAGAATTTTATCAGAAATTTAAGGGTGAACAGATAAGACTTCAAAATAGAATAGTTTCAGCAACTAAACTTTTAGATAAAGTTGAAATTGATGGTAAACTTTTAGAAATTATTGCAAGAATAACATTAGAGTATTCAAGTGAAGGTCATAGAAGCGATATTTCTATTTTAAAAACTTCAAGGACAATAGCTGCTTTTAATAATCATATAAAAGTAGACGATGAAGATTTGGTGGAAGCTATTGGATTGGTTTTAGGTGAGGATAAATTCATCTCTGAGAGAATTCAAAATATTAAAAGAGGCATTGAAAAAAGGAATAATGATTAAATTCGTGTTTTACACCTTAAATTTATAACTTAATTCTATTTTTCTGAAATTAAGTTTCAAATTAAAAAACAAAAATGTTGTTGATTTTTTTAACTTAATTAAAACTCTTAATTTTTATTTAAATTATATTATTCTTTTATAAATAATTTTATTGAAGTTAATATAGAGTACCTAATTAGAGTACCTAATGATTTTCAATTAAAATACACATTTTTTAAAATGTAGCTAAATAAGTAATTTCAAAAAAATTAATAATACTCCTTTTATAAAAATTAGTTATATAAACAAAATAGTTAACAAAATAGTTGCATAAAAAAATAATAAAATAAAGGTATATGTATTATGATTTCAAATAGCTTTGTAGATAAAATTATCAAAAAAGATAGAAAAACATTTTTCAATGATTTAAAATCATATTCTGATAAACATATTGATAAAGAATTAAGTAGAGGTGAAAAATCAAATATATGTGAAAAATCAAATAAAAAAAATGATGTTCATTTAATAGCTGATTTCACTGAATATAATCCTTTTCATAATGGTCATTTACATAACTTAAATCTTGCAAAAAAGAAAGTTCCTAATGGTATCTTTGTAGCTATTCTTCCAGGACTTTTTGAGAGAAGTGGAAGAGGAACACCTTATATAATGACTCGTTACGGAAGAGCTGAAATAGCTATTTCTCTTGGGGCAGATATTATTGTGGAAGGTCCGCCTATGGGGATTATGGGATCTGGACAATACTCTTTATCTTTAGCCTTGATGTTTCAAGCATTGAATACTGACTGCATTCCTCGTGGCTATAATCCATCGGAAGACTTTAATCATGTAATTGAGAATATAAAACTGGGTAAAGGAGTCGCACCTAAACCATATAAAATTGTGGACATTGAAAGTAAAGAAGTTTTACTTAATGGAAAGCTTAAAGAAGATAATTATGTGATTGTTTCACTTTCAAAATCATTGCATAAAATAAACTTCGACTTTAAGAATAAATTCATTTTTATAAAAAGAATTGAAAATGTTAGTGGAACAAAAATAAGAAAAGCTGTTGAAATGGGTGATTTCAATATTCTTGAAGATAGTCTTCCTAAAGAGACAATAGCTATTTTAAAAAGAGAAATTAATGAAAATAAAGCACCACTCCATAATTTTCGCTCTTATGAAGCTATTTTAAATTCTGTTAATAAATTATCATTTAAAGAACTACTTTCACTTAACTTAATCAATGAAAAAACAGCTATTAACTTTATAGAAAAAAGGGAAAAAGAACCTTTTAATTCCATATATGATGTTATTAAATCTATACCTTATGGTTTTAGTACTCATTTCCAGAACAGAGTTTTAAGTGTTTTAGAATCTAATATAAGTAAAGATGCAATATCAAAGTATATTAATAATTATCCACAGGTTATAAGAGTTCTCCAATATAAAAATGAAAATGTATTGGATGCTTTTAAAGCGAAAATTAATGGAAATAAAGTGGAAATATGCTAATATTAATTTAATCATTTAATTATAAATAATAATGCTAATTATATCAAATTTAAATTAAAATAGTGTTATGACATGAGTATTTTTCTGCATAAATTCTTCATGTATAATGTTTTGATAATTTTTCATCAGCATCTCCTTTAGTGAAATTCCAGCTTATTTTACAATTATTTTCATTTC
>JAISTD010000172.1 GCA_031272765.1 Candidatus Methanovirga australis
AAAATAGCAATGAAATTGACCTTCAAAAGACAAAATATGTGAATTTTCCAATGAAAAAATGAAAATAATAATAAAACATCATATCAATATATGTTTAAATTAAGTTTATAGAAACTCTCGCATATATACACTTCATATATAAAGTTATCTCCCATCATAATCACTGTATATCAATATTGAAATATTTATATTTATTACTATACACAACAGTTAATAATAATCACACAATTTTATGAAAATATGTCATATAAAACATATTTTTCAAAAAACAAAATCAATGATTTCAAGTTAGTGATGATTGAATTTCGAATGAAAATAAATAGAACCTTTAATTAATCATACTATTTAAGAAGTGGACAAAATAGTGTAAGCAAAATTTTTTGCATTTTAATAATTTTCTTATAAACTATCCATATTTTTAATGATATTGTCGTTAAGTATAAAAAATTATGTACATTGTATACTGAGAGACCATACACCAGAAGAAAAGAAAGAAAGAAAGACAGGGAAAGTAGGAAAAAAATGTTAATAGCCATATGTATGGCTCCTTAAAATTCCCATTAAGTGGGATAGTCAGGATAGTGATGATAAATGGAGTCCATACATTGATATCAATACTGAAACTGAATATTTTTAAAATGGTGCAAAACTGAATGTTGGTCACACTTGGAGAGCTTGTCATCATGATGATGTCTGGGCGGATATTAATGGTATTAGTCTTGTTAGTTGGGAATAGATAATTCCTTCGATCTTTACCTGGTGGTTCGTCCTTTGTTCGATTCCAAGGATAGAGATTTTAATTCAGGTAAAACAGACCCTCTGGCAAAATAAAGAACCTGTAATAATGATTAATGTTTTATCAAACATTACAAATGATATATAATAATACTAATACATATACACCTACTCCTTCAAAACAGGAAAATATAGTGTCTGCTGTTGTTTAAACCTATTCCATTTGATTATAATAACAAAAATAGCTAAAAAATCAGATAAAAAAATCTTAAAGTTAACAAAACAACCATATATAGAAAAGATTAAATACTATAAAAACAAAATTTATTCTTAATAAATTATTTTATCTTTTATTTAATTAATAACATTATATTATTATCTATATGATGTGATTCTTATTATAATATTTTTACTAAATAATTATAATATTTACTAAATGTTGTTGGTTGATATTTATTTTAATATAGTTCACTGAATTATTAAGTATATTGATTATTAAATACATTAATTAAATGAATAACCTTATTGAAGATACACAATTAAATAATTTAGTTTATAATATTTTTCAAAAATATTTTTACTTTCTTAAAGATATTTTTATAAATTTTATATTCATTATATTGCAGTATGTCATATTACATAGAAATAGAGTAGTCTTTAAATTAATAAAATATTAATAGTATAATAAATCTTAAATTAAGAATAATCTTGAATTTAATGAAATATCTGAGGTTGTTTAAATGGCAGGAATTGTAGGATATGGTGTTTATATACCATCATACAGAATTAAGGTAGAAGAAATTGCAAAAGTTTGGGGTGATGATTCTAATGCTATATCTAAAGGATTAATAGTCAATGAAAAATCAGTCCCTGGTCCTGATGAGGATACTGCTACAATAGCTGTTGAAGCATCAAGAAATGCTTTAAGAAGAAGTAAAATTAATCCTAAAGATATTGGTGCAATTTATGTTGGATCTGAATCACATCCTTATGCTGTGAAACCAACTGCAACAATTGTCTCTGAGGCAATTGAAGCTGCACCAGATATGACTGCTGCAGATTTAGAGTTTGCATGTAAAGCAGGTACCGCTGGAATGCAAATAGCTATCGGTCTGGTTGATTCTAATATGGTTAAGTATGGATTAGCTATTGGGGCTGACACATCTCAAGGAGCACCAGGCGATGCATTAGAATACACAGCATCTGCTGGGGGAGCAGCATATATAGTTGGAAAAGAAGATACACTTGCTGATTTTGATTTTACTTGTAGTTTCACAACTGACACTCCTGATTTTTATAGAAGAGAAGGTCAACCATATCCAAGTCACGGTGGTAGATTTACAGGAGAACCTGCATTTTTTAAACATGTTCAAGGAGCAGCTAATAGATTGTTTGAAGAAACTGGAACCACTGCAAAAGATTATGATTATGGGGTTTTCCACCAACCAAATGGTAAATTTTATTTAAAAGTTGGTAAGATATTGGGTTTCAATAATGAACAAATAAAAGATGGTCTTTTAACTCCAAACATTGGTAACACATATTCTGGAGCCACTCCTCTTGGTTTGGCTTCAATTCTTGATAAGGCTCAAGGTGGAGATAAGATTTTAGCTGTTTCTTATGGTTCTGGTTCTGGAAGTGATGCTTTTGCTATTACAATCAATGATGAAATAGATGAAAGAAGAGATTTAGCTCCTAAAACAGAAGATTTTGTTGGTAATAAGATTCATGTTGATTATTCTACTTATGCTAAATATAAAGGGAAACTAAGAATGAATTAATGATTATCCATGAGGTGAAATTATGAGAGATGTAGCGATTATTGGTGTATCACAAACAAAATTTGGTGAATTATGGGAGGCATCCTTTAGACAATTAATAGCAGAAGCAGGATTATCAGCTATTGAAGATGCTAATATTCAAGGAGATGACATTGATGCAATGTATGTTGGCAATATGACAGCAGGACTTTTTATCCAACAAGAACATATTGCATCACTTATTGCTGATCATACAGGATTAAATCCAATTCCTTGTACTCGTGTTGAAGCTGCTTGTGCTTCTGGTGGTCTTGCACTTAGACAAGGAATAATGGCTGTTGCTTCAGGATATCACGATATTGTAATATCTGCTGGAGTAGAGAAAATGACTGATGTTGTTGATCCAACACCTGCAATAGCAACAGCATCAGATCAAGAATGGGAGGCTAAGATAGGGGCAACATTCCCATCACTTTATGCTATGATGGCAAGAAGGCATATGTATGAATATGGAACTACAAGGGAGCAGTTAGCATTGTTTTCAGTGATTAACCACGAAAATGGTTCTAAGAATCCAAGAGCCCAATTCCCATTTAAAATAACTGTGGATCAAGTTTTAAATTCAAGTAAAGTTGCAGACCCATTAAGATTATTAGATTGTTCTCCTGTTACTGATGGTGCAGCAGCTATTGTATTGGCTCCAGCAGAGGATGCTCGTAAATACACTGACACTCCTATTTATGTTAAAGCTTCTGCTCATGCATCTGGAACAATAGCTTTGCATGATAGGAAAGATATTACCACAATAGATTCTACTAAGATAGCAGCTAAAAAAGCTTATGAAATGGCTAATTTAACAAGTAAAGATATTGATATTGTTGAAGTTCATGATTGTTTCTCTATTAATGGGATTTTAGCTATTGAAGATTTAGGATTTGTGAAAAAAGGTGAGGGTGGTAAAGCTGTTGAAGAAGGAATAACTCGAAATGGTGGTGAAATCCCAGTAAATCCATCTGGAGGATTAAAATCAAGAGGTCATCCTCTTGGTGCAACAGGAATAGCTCAAGCAGCTGAAATTGTATGGCAATTAAGGGGAGAGGCTGAAAAACGCCAAGTTGAAGGTGCAGAGATAGGAATGACTCATAATATTGGTGGAACAGGTGGAACTGCAGCTGTTCATATATTGTCCAGATAATTTTCAATGATTATTTTTAATTCAATATTTTTTTAATATAATATTATCTTTCATCTTCTTTTTTAAAAAAATTTATTGGGTTTTTTTAGTGAATTTCAGAAGATAACAATGAATTTTAGGATTTTTTTGAATAAATTATTATTTTATAATATTAAAATAAATTTTTAATAATTTAAATTTTTAATCATAAGTTTAACATTTGAATTATAGGTTGAATAATGAATAAGTAGATATTGTTGAATATAAGTTAGATATTGAGCATAAGTTATATAAACATTATAATATAAAATTGATATTTGAGTTAATATCTAACTTACATTTTTAAATTCGGTGATTTTATTGATTATTGGTGGATCAGCATCTCAAAATCTTACATCTAAAGTTGCATCTTGTCTTGGTGAGGAATTATCTCCTATAGAAATTAAAAAATTCCCTGATGGTGAAAAATATATAAGAATTACAGGGAAAGTAAGTGAAGAGATGGTGGTTGTCCAATCAACAGGCTATCCTCAAGATGAAAATTTAATGGAACTTATATTTTTAATTTCAAATTTAAAAGACTTAGGTGCAAAGGAAATTAAAGTTGTAATGCCTTATTTTGGTTATGGAAGACAAGAAAAATGTTTTAAAGATGGAGAAGTGATCTCTGCTAAAATAATATCTAATCTAATTGAGAATGCTGGAGCAGCAGAACTTATTTCTTTAAATCTTCATGAAAATAGTTTAAAAGATTTTTTTTCAATACCTGTTCATAATTTATCAGCAATGCCTGTAATTGCAGAGTACATACGAGAAAATACAGAAAACCCTATAATTATTGGTCCTGATAAAGGAGCAGTAGGTTTTACAACTGAAATAGCCAATATTCTTAATTGTGATTCCACTTACTTGTCTAAAATAAGAATATCTCCAGATAAAGTTGAGACAAACATTGTTAATGTGGATGATGAGCCTAAACTTGATATTTCTTCAGTTGAAGGAAAAGAAGCTATTTTAGTTGATGATATAATATCTACTGGTGGCACAATCGTTAATGCAACTAAGATATTATTGGGTCATGGAGTGAAATCTGTTGATGTTTGTTGTGTTCATCCTGTTTTAGTAAATGATGCAGTGATTAAAATTTACAGTGCTGGTGTGAGAAATGTGATTGGAACTGATACTTTAACATCAGATATTAGTCATATTTCTGTAGCAAACATAATTGCCAATAAAATTTTGGAATTAAGAGATTAAATCTGTAAATTGATGTTGTTAAGGTTGATGATTGTTAGGAATTGTGACTTATGCTTTTGAAGGTTAGGAAAGATACATTAATAATATTATTATTGGCTTTTATGTTGATTTTCGCAGGAAGATTGATTAATTATGTTTCATTTGCTTCTTCTTATCAAGGAGACGATGGAACTCCAATTTCTGGGGTTATGATTAAGGGTAATGATCTTGTTCCTATAGATACTATAAAGCAAAATGTTGCAAACACAGGATTTAGAGTTGGTAGTTACATAAAAGGAAATATGCTGATAACTTCTAAAAAATCTTTGTCTTTGGATGATGCTATACATAATGCTGAACTTTATGCTACCTTTTCAACAATTCCAGGAACTAAACTACAACCTATCGTCGCTGCCAATGTTGTAGTAGATAATCAAACAGGAATTGTTGTTGTTAATGTTATTGAAGATTTCTCAGGAGCAATTCGTAATGATAATTCAACTTCTTAGTTTAATGTTTAACTGTTCAATGTCTAATTGTTTTAAAAAAATATTAATAATAACATTTAAACTATTTTTTTTAGAAAATTTTAATTTTGAACATTATCAAAGTTTTTAAGTTATCAATTATTATTATTATTATTATTAATTAAAGACAAAAAAAGAAACAAAGGCTTAAAACTTGTTAGAAAGTAGAGGGAGATATTTTGAATAAAAATTTATTATTATCAGCATCGTTTTGTTTAGTATTTTTTTTAGTAATTGGAAATGTTGCTGCAACAATGAATGTTGTTATTATTACAGATCCAACAGGTAAGGATTTAAATGGTGCTGCTGCTGGTAGTATGTCTTATGCAAAAAATATGTTTCAATCTACATTTTTAATGTCTAAACTTCATAAATATGCTCTTTTATCTGGAGGTGAAGGTTCGGAAGATTTAAGGCTACATTCTATTGTTCATGCTGCTGTTGCACTGGCTAAAGGTGGCACTGCATCTCAAGCTGCATCAGTAGCAACTTCAGAGGATCGTATTTTAGTGGGTGGACCGAGTATTGGTATTGCAGTTGGAGGTTCGTTTGATGCTTATGTTGTTGAAGTTAAAGATAATGGGGATATTAGTGTGACTTTACATTCTGGAGGTCTTGCAACTTTAGCTCCAGGTAAAAAAGGAGCTATTATTCATTTGAGAAATTCATTAGGTAATCCTATGTATGGAACAGCTCAAAAAGTTCGAGAAGAAACAGCTTTAAATATTGGCAGAATGATAAGGGATGGTTACTCTGCATCAACTATTCTGGGTGCTGTTTTTAAAGAAGTAGCTATTGATTCTGGTGAAGAGCATGGTGGAGGTGCCCTTAACTTAATCTCTGGCACTACAACTGGAGATATGTTTACACCCACTGAATTAAATAGTTATGGTTATCCAATGAGTCAACCTTATTCTAAAGTTTGTTCTTATTGTGGTTGGAGTATTGGGTTTCCAGCAGCAGCAGACTATACTAATTGTCCTAATGATGGCACTCCTTTAAAAACTGTCTATGCTTATGAAAGTTTAGAAAATGCAATTTTTGCTTCAGACAACTCAACATTTGTTACAGTTTACTCTGACATACCAGGAATTTCTCAAAGTGCAACTGAGATTATTAAGTCTTCTGTGAAAAAAAATGGGTATGATGTTAAGGCTATTACAGATTCAATAAATAAAGGTATTAAGAGTGGTATGCTTGTAGGTGTGAACTATGTGGAACCAAAGGATATTAATGTTAGAGGGGATTTAAAAGCGGTTGGTGCATATTTCACTCCTCTCTCTGAATATAGAACATCTCCACCATGGCAATTACCTGTGAATCCATTTATTCTCACTGTAATAGGCAATATTCAAACTGTTATTGGTATTATTTTGATCCTTTTGGTAGTCTTTAGAACTATGTTAATACGATCCTTCCAAAAAAAATGATCTTATAAATTATTAAATATCTAATTAATCATTAAATATACATTTGTTAATATGTTGCATAAATTAAGTATTTATATATCTTTCATCAGATATTTAGTTATTATTATAAATATTATAAAACAATTAATATTATAATTATTTAAAATTTTTAATTATTTTTAATTATTTTTTTTTATTTTAAAAATTTCTTAGTTTAGAAATAGAATCTTCAGCTTTATAAATGGTAAAGTATTTCTTAAAGCTAATTTTTTGTTAGTTTTTGGAAAAAGCTTTTGACAAACCTTTTTTACCTTTAGGTAAGTTGGGAACCAAAGGTTCCGTTTTAAAAGGTTCTTCTAATAAATAAACTTGATTATAAATAAATTAACAAAGATTATAATTAATATAAACTTTATGAAAAACTTCTATTTTGACTTATTCTTGAACAAATAGAGTTAGGAAAATCTAATTTTTTGTTTCCAGAGATAACTATAGAAAAATTTTTTATTTATTTAAAGATTTATTAATTATAATAGTAAAAACAATCAGATGATAATATGGCATTAATTTTAATTCGTGGAGAGAATAACTCTAAATTATTAAATGCAATTGCAGATATAGAACGTCATGCAAAGTTGAAACTTATATCAAAACCTAAGGTTATTAGTGCAGCAATTGCTGATGATATAGTAGAGAAAATTTTAAAGGTTCCATTAAGGAGTCGATCAAAAGCAGCATCATCTTTTTTTGTAAAAGAGGATATTACTTTAAGTATTATGCAAGTTAAAACCATTCATCCTCCTGCTCATGTTATAGTGGTCAGTGATGAATATGAAGAATATGAACATTTAGATGCTATTTTAGATGAATGTCCTGATTTAGAAGGATATCAATCTAAAAAACCAGCAAATAACAATCAACAAAATAATAATGGTCGTTATAATAATACTAATAAACATCATAATAATCATAATTCTAATGGTCATAGCAATCGTTATAACAACAACAAACCTAAAAGTAAATACAACAATAGTAGTGATAATGATAATCTCTCATATCCTACTCAACTTAGAGATTATCGAAAAGATTACTTATCAGCAGATTAATATTATTTTTTTTTATTATAGTGTCATGACAACTTAGTTTTGAAGTTTAATTTATATAATTTAAATTCAAATAAATAGAATTTTATCCAATAATAAATATATTATGAATTATTAAAGTATTATATCAAAATATAAATACATTGATAACGTCATGATAATAGTATTTTTTTATTTTTTTTGATCAAAAAAGAGAGTTTTCCTATTTTTTTTATAAAATAATGATAATATAGTACTTCTTCAAACTTTTGTAACATTCGAGTCTATCTAACAATTATTCAAATATTTTTATGAGGCTGCTCCACAATTATTTTTGTTCAATTAATATTTAAATTAAAATTAACAATATTAAATATATAAATTATTAAATTAAAAAATTTTTAATAATATCTTATTAAAAGAAATTTTGTGCATTGAAACAGAATTGTGCAACAAGTACTTTAGACAAAATTTTCAATTCATTGTATTAAATAATATTGATATTATATTTTTAAGTTCAAAAGGTGAGTTTATGCATGAATTATCAATGGCTGAAAGTATTTTAAGTACTGTTATTGAAAATTCTGAGAAGAACCATGCAAAAAAAGTCATTGAAGTTGTTATTGAAGTAGGAAAAATGGCAATGCTTAATAGTGAACAAGTGATTTTCCTTCTTGAAACATTAAGCGAAGATACAATAGCTAATGATGCTAATTTTATTGTTAAAGAAATCCCAATTGAAATTGAATGTTCAGAATGTGATTTTAATGGGAAACTTGATAGCACTGATATAGATCCATACACTCCACTTCCAGTATGCCAAAAATGTGGAAGTTTAAAGGTTCTTGTTAAAGGTGGTAAGGATATTATTGTTAAAAATATAGTTATAGACCAATAATTTATTAGATTGTATTGTTTGTATTTATTTAGCTATTAAAATAATGTATTCACTTTTTTTAAATAAATTCAAATTTTTATTTTCAATCCAATAGGAGCATGATCAGAACCCATAACATCTGATAAAATATAAGCATCAGTAACATTATCCTTAAATTCTTCATTCACGAAAAAATAATCTAATCTCCAACCAACATTCCTATTTCTGGCTTTTGTTCTATAACTCCACCAAGTATAATTCTCTGGTTCCTTATTAAACATTCTAAAAGTATCAACATAACCATTAGCTAAAAATTTGTCAATCCATTCTCTTTCAATTGGCATAAATCCTGAGACTTTCTCATTTTCTTTTGGGCGGGATAGATCAATTGGTTTGTGTGCAGTGTTTAAATCTCCACATATCACAAGATTGTTTCCAGCATCTCTTAAATTGTTAACATAGTCAAGAAAGGCATCATAAAATTCAAGTTTATATTGTAATCTTTCATCACTCATACCACCGTTGGGATAGTATATATTAAGTAAAATAAAATCATCATAATCACATCTTAAAACTCTGCCTTCAATATCAAACCGTTCTATGTTAAATCCATTGATTATAGATTTAGGTTCTATATTGCTATATACACCAACTCCACTATATCCTTTTTTAACAGCAGAGTTAAAATAACTATTATAATTAGAAATATTTAATATATTGTCAGATAATTGTTCAATTTGTGCTTTAGTTTCTTGAATAGCCAAAATATCTCCAGGATTAGTTTTCATCCAATCCAAAAACCCTTTCTTTACAGCAGCTCGAATTCCATTTACATTCCAGGATAGTAATCTTAATTCTTTCATAATAATCCATGACCATGACTTTTAAATTTTATCATATAGTTTTATTTTGTTAGTTTAAATAATTATAATTAATATTTTTTTTAGAAAATAAAATATTTAATTAGTTTTAAAAATATAACTTGAATTTATAAAATAACAATATAAAATTAAAAAATAAGAGATTAAATAGAAACTATTATTCTAACTTTTGTTTTTTAGTTTAACTTTTCTTAGTAATTACAGAAATGACACGGGTTAAACTTTTATGCATCTTAATCTTATGCCGTTCAATTAATTCAAAGTTAAGTTCATTAAGAATATGATCAAGATTGAGGGAGTCAGGACTTGCAATTGTGATAATCCCATCCTTTTTAATGTTTTTAGCTATTGAATCTAAAAACTGGTAAAATATATTCTCACTATTTTCGCCGCCAGTTGAGCTTGATATTCCATAAGGTGGATCTGTAACTACAGCATCAACCTTATCAATTAACTTCATCTCACGAACATCTAAATGATAAAGTTTATAATCTGTGAGCCCATAATGTTCAAGATTTATATTAGTCCCATTTTTCATCTTCCAGTTAATATCTGAACCAATTAATTTAGCACCAATTAATCCAGCTTCAATAAGAATACCTCCAGTTCCGCAAAAAGGATCTAAAACTAAATCTCCTTCTTTAATCTTTGAAAGGTTAACCATTCCTCTTGCTAACTTAGGGTTCATAGAACCTGGATAGAAAAAAGGTCTTTTATGTGGTTTAACCTCTTGGAAGTGTTTTTTATTGAGTTTAAATCTTATTATTGTAAGGAAAAGTTTATTTTTACTTATCACTAATTTAATGAATGAATTAGGATTATTTAATGCCACGGTAGCTTTGGTAGCAAGTTTTATTATTCCGCCTAATTTTTTTTCAAATCCTATTGTATCTATAGGAACTTTATCAAATCTTTTTAATCTAACAGCAAAAGTATCATTAATATATTCCTTCCACTCAATATTTTTGAAACTTTCAAATATGATATTAAGCTGATTTTCAATATTTTTCTCATCAGAATTTTTTATATATTTATTAAAATCATCTTTGATAGTATTATTCTCAGTATTTTCTAAGTTATAATCTGTAATTACCTCAAGGATTTCATGTGTATATCCTAACCTTCTTGCTAAAATTTGATAGCTATTTATATATTTTTCATTTTTTAAATTTTTCAAATGAATTAAGCCATTTGTTATAACTTTTATTTCAGAGACAATATTTTCAGTTTCTAAAACAGCTTTAAGTTCGCTGAGAGGAAGAGTCTGATGTTCTTGTGATTGAATTAATAATAAATCCATTTTTAAGTTCTCACTAAGGTTAGTCGTTTTGATGATACTGTGATTATGCTGCTTATATCATGTTTTGTTAATTAAGTTTTTAGATTAAAATATAATGATTTTAACTTAATTAAATATTTAATTTCATTATAGTCCTGGACATGATTTTTGTAAGTAATGGACTTTTTAAATAAATATAATATTGTTTTATTTAATTAAATAGTGTATTTATTGATATGATTAATTTTATAATTATTTAATAATGAAATAAAGTATGTTTAAATGATATTTTCAAACAGAGAATAAATTCTTCTAAGTTAAAAATAAATTTTAACCAATAAAAGATTATATAAAAAATTTATTAATTAAATTATTAATATCAAGGACTATAATTAAATATTTAATTTCATTAAATTTAAAAAAAGAATAGTAATATTAAAACATAAAAATAAGAATTACGGCATTTCAAGTTAAATAACACATATTAGTATGGACATTGTATAATATGAATATTTCCATAAAAAAAGAAGGTTTTTGGGCTTTAAATTTTTTTGGAGGGTGGTGGAGCCATTTCCTCCAAAAAATAATTAAAGATTTTTTTGTAAACTCTAACTTTACTAATAATCAAGCTACAATACTATCATTATTTTTCATAGTATATAAACTTTATGTTTTCATGAGGTTGTAAACTTTTGTGGAGTTTTAGATGTATGGGTTTGTTTTTAGTATATTTGCAATATATTCTCTTATTTTTATCATTCTATTATTATCAACTGGATTTTTAGTCATATTCAAAGCCAAATACTCTAACATACCATCAACAGTCTTATACTTCCTTTTAATCTCCTTAGGATT
>JAISTD010000207.1 GCA_031272765.1 Candidatus Methanovirga australis
TTAATAAATTTTTTATATAATCTTCTGTTATTAAAAATATCTTCAAACATGACTTATTTCACTATTAAATAATTGTAAAATTAATTATATTAATAAATACACTATTTAATTAAATAAAACTTGAAATAAAATAATAATTATATTTATTTTAAAATTCTATTACTTAAAAAAAATTATTTCAAGGATTATATTTAGAAGTATAGTTTTCCTAAAAATGAGAAATATTCTGGAGAGATTGGATGTAGGAATAGTCCGATTAAGATTAAGATGATTATTATTATCTCAATAAATAAGAACTTTCTATCTTCTTTTATTGGATAGAAATAGCTGATTATGCATCCAATAATAAAGACTCCTAAGATTATAAGTATGATGTAGTTGGTGTAACTAATTTGTACATTTGTATCTAATGGTTGCACATTAACAAATTTTGATTCAACAATCAGTCTATGAGCTAATGAACCAATTGGATCACATGTGACCATATACAATGTGGTAGACTTACTATCTAAAGTTATCCTATAATCTGGATCTACTATGTATGTTTTGTTTACAACATAATTTACTTTTCCAATTTCTGGAGAATTGATAGTTATATTGTCTCCTGGTGTAAGTTCATTAAGTCGTAGGAATGGTGAACCTAATAGTGTCCTATGTCCAGATAAAATAATTTCTCCTTTTGAAGGTTTTTTCGATGCTTTATCAATTAAAACTCCTTTATCTAAAGATTCATAATTTAAATGTTCTTTAAGATCTATTTTAGGAATTATTAAAGTACTTCCATTAAAGTCATCTTCATTTATATTTTTCATTGAGAAGTATGTAACTTCTTGCATTGCATAGGTTGAAATGAAAGCAATTATTAAAATGAGCATAATAGTTCTGATTTTCATCCTTAATCACCAAACTTGAACTTGGATAACTTATTAAATAATTTTTATCCAATATTTTTTTATTTAATAAATTTTATTATTATTTTTATTATAATACTTAATTTTTATATTTAAAATAATTATAAAATTGAAAAACTTATATTTCTATGATAAAATATTTATTATTAATAATAATTAAATATGAATGAGCAATGTATACAAATAAACAATATATATTTATTATTTGATTATATATATAAATTATTAATTGATTATTAGTTATTTAAACATAATGCTATGTGTAGTGACTAATTTTAATCATTAATTTTAATTTTTTTCGTGCATACGACCATCTAAAAAATTGCCTTTACTAAGATATGAATGTGAAATATCTGAAACTTCTTTTTTAAGTAAATTCAGTTTTTTCTTATCAGTATTTTCTATTGCCTCTAAGTAAAGAGAAATAATTCGTGATGCATAATTATTCTTTGAGAATTTACAATCTAAAACAATAGAATTGAGTCCTAATTTTTCAATTTTATCTAATTCATCAATTAAACACAAACAATCCTTATTTATAATATGACTCTTTTTATTAAAGTCCAAATGAACTTTATACTTAAATTTTTTCCTTTTTTTATCTTCTAATATCGCATAATCAGAATTATTCTTAATTATAAGATTTTTACCATTACTTAAATTAGAGAAATCATCAAAACTCACCATAACTTCCAAGTTTCCATGAACAATAAGTTCAAGGTCAATATCTCCAAAATATGTTGAATTCAATTCTTTAATCTCATCATAGGATAATTCTGAAGATAGTGTTAAACTGTTAAAACCAGATTCTTCCAAATTTTCACAAGAATAGCTATTCCAAATATTTAAATTATGGCTTCCATATATATTACAATCAAATAGATGACTAATACAAGAAATGTCGGTCATTATTGATAGATTGAAACCTTCTCTTTTCAGATTATTGAATATTTTAATGGATTTATCTATTTCATCATCAGATATAAATGATGGTAGAACCCAAACAAGTTCAAGTGTTTTATTTAGTTTTGCTTCATTTGCCTTGTTAATGTATATTATGGTTGATGCTTCAATTAATAAATCTTCAATGTTTTTAAAGTAATCTTTAAGGTTATTATACAAGTAAGATGGATCAAAGTAGATTTTTTTTATGGGGTAGCTTGAAGCAATTTTGACAAGATCTAAGTTATGCACAATAACAGCTAAGTTTAGTGTTTTATTTTTAGGGTCATTTGATTTTACAGGTTTGTTGTTTATGGATAATGATTTATAATTTTTGATAAATGATTTTAATCTGTTTTTTGCAAGATCAATTTGTTTTTTATTGGGCTTATAATAGCTTAATAAACGATCAGATGTTTCATTTAATATTTCTCGCCGTAAATTGTTTAATTGGGAAGTTGGGACGAATATATTATTTGAAAAATTAGTTACTTCAATTTTTTCAATGAAAAATGGTGTGTTACCTGTTTTAGATAGTTGTTTTTTGATTTCGTCAAGTGATGTAGGGCGATTAATAGCTTTTTGGATTTTTGATGGAGAATAATAATTTAATTCAACTGTATCATTATTTAAGCTGAACTTGGCTTTCACAGAAATTTGTAAATTTTCATCTAAATGTATTTCTAATGAAATTGGTATTTTAGATTGGATGCACTCTTTTCTGTACTTTTTAAGTTTTTTGTGGAGCAGGTGAGAATAGCTTATAAAAACTTTATCTCCAACTCTAAGATTTCGAGTTGTTTTAAATGTAATGTAATCTTCGTTCTGTTTTATTATATTATCAAGATATATGCCTTTAATTTTATCTTTATATTTGAAAGCTATTCCATCTCCAACTTGAATATCTATATGATTCTCTTTATTTACTCTGACTTCTTTAACTCTGTAGATGTCTTTTTTGTAATCATTTTCTTCTTTATTATGGTCTTCTAATAGTTTATTGTGATTAGATTTTTTATTATAATCATATTTTTTGTTATCTCTATTTTCATTATAACTTTTTTTAGAATTATTATTATAGTTTGATTTTAAATTATTATTAGAAATTGTTTTAGAATATTTATTACAATTATTAGAACTGTTGTATTTATTATACTTTTTATTAGAATTTGTTTTATTGTCTCTATTTTCATGCTCATAATTATTAACATTATTATCATAATCAGTTGAATCGTTTTTTATATCAACAATATCTCCAATGTAAAATCCAATGTGCCCTGAACTTTCGCGACCCATAACCATTCCAGGCAATTCACCTAAAATATAACCTTTTGTAAATTTTCTATTAAAAACAAGATTTAAATCATCGATAAATTCTTTTTTATTATCTAAAATATTTCTATAGCTATTTACGATGGTTCCAACATAATCTTCTGATTTCATTCTACCCTCTAATTTAATAGAGTTGACTCCTGATTTTTCAATCTTATCCAAGTTCTTTGCAGTGTTTAGATCGTATGTTGACAATAAATAGCCATTATCAATTTTATATCCATCATGTTTTAATATGTATTCTCTTCTACATGGTTGAGTACAAGACCCTCTGTTACCACTTCTACCATTATTTAATGAAGAAATATAGCATTTTCCAGAAATAGAATAACAAATGGCTCCGTGAACAAAAACTTCTAATTCCATACTAATTTTACTTTCATTTAACCTTGAACTTATGTCAGTAATTTCATTAACACTAAGTTCACGAGGAAAAATAACTCTGGAAACTCCATTATTTGAAGCCCACAATAAACTGTAATAATTGTTCAATCCCATTTGTGTTGAGGCATGGATTTTCATTTCTGGAAAAACTGTTTTAATTAACTTTAAAACGCCAAAATCTTGAACAATAACTCCGTCAACACCAATTTTATAAAGTTTAAATAGATATTTTAAGAACTTCACTGTTTCAAAATTGTTAATTAAGGTGTTCACTGTGATAAAAACCTTAACATTATTTAAATGAGCATACTCAACACTTTGCTCTATTTCTTCTGCAGTAAAATTTTCTGCAAATGCTCTTGCTCCAAAATCTTTCCCTGATAAATAAACCGCATCTGATCCTGCATTAACAGCTATTTTAAAAATTTCATAAGATCCTGCAGGAGCTAATAATTCCATAACCATCTAATCACTTATATTCCTTAATAATTTTATTCTTTGTAAGAACTCTTCTTTGTTTAAAAACTTAATAATACAATTGATATAATGTATATTTATTTTATATAATATTAAATTATGACTATGTAAAAAATTCGGTGGGTGTAATATTTTTTCCGTGATTTTGATCCCATTTAACTCTTTGAAGACCTAAATAAATTTCAATACTTTCAATAGTCTTATATAACTTCTTCA
>JAISTD010000216.1 GCA_031272765.1 Candidatus Methanovirga australis
ATTTAATAATGGCTTTAAATTCTTTCCAACTAAATTTTCTTAAATCAATGAAGTCAACTTTCTCATTATGTAAGTTAGCATATTGAATTATATATGCAATACCATGAGGAATCATAGAATCAGATATAGAAAATTGTGTTTTTCTATATTCTGGAATGATAATTGCTGTTTTCATTTTATGTTGTCCAAAAGTTGTATAAGTTGTCCAAAAATATTATGGTTGAAATTATTTATTAAATCATATTTTTAAAGAAATACTGTATATAAAATAATGTAATCCCTAAAAAGTGATAGATTAAGGTTAAAAGTTGGTTAAATTTATATTTAAATTGAATTTGATTTTTGAATTGATATTTGAAGTTTAGTTTAAATATCATCCAAACAACACGATAATAATTAATGCCTTTAATTTTTGGCTTATACAATGACACATCCACATTTTCAGGATTATAAAGCAATCCTTTTTCTTTATATTCTTTAGATAAATATGCTCCAGGAAATGGAATAAAAGAATTGAAGATTAAATAGTCAATTTCACTATTTTTAACAAACTCTTCTGTTAGTTTCATATCATATTTAGTTTCCTGGGGAAATCCAAACATAAAAGAACCAACTATCCGTATTTGCATTTTATTCAGTATTTTTGAGGCTTCTTCGTTCTGTTCGACCAATAACTTTTTATTGAAAAGTTTTAACATTTTATCAGACCCAGATTCAAATCCAACAAAAACCTCTCTTAATCCGATCTCATAAAGTTCTCCAATTAAATTTTTATGTCTTATTATGTTATCTGATCTTCCACGTATCATAAATTTTGCTTTAAAATTTGTGGATTTACAACATTCAATAAATTTTATAATCCAATTTCTATTTTGAAGAATGTTGTCATCGTATATCTGATAAGATTCTAATCCATATTTGCCTTTTAGGTAGATTAGTTCTTTAACAACATGTTCTGGAGACCTAACCCTTAATTTTGTTCCAAACATTATTTTGGGTGCTGGCTGACAAAATTTACAGTTATATAAACACACACGACCAACTAAAATGCCAAAAGTAGGTTTTGAAAAATATGGATCTAAAGTTTCTTCTTTTGGGAATATGTCTCTATTGATAAAATTTAATTCATCTAAGTTTTCAATCCTTTCTCCAAGTATCAATTTTTCAAGTTTCTTATTCTCTTTTTTAGCTTGAATAATCTCAAAAAATGAAATTTCTCCCTCACCAGTAACAACATGATCTATATCCAAATTTTTCATGTACTTGTCTGAATCTGTACTTGGATCGATGCCTCCAACTACTATCGTAACATCACTATTGACTTTTCTATTAATAGAAATAGCTTTAATTGCATCATAGTAATCATGGGACAAAATACTATATCCTACCAAATCATAATCTTCAATGATTTTTCCAAATTTATTCCAATTAACTATGTTTAAATCCAAATAATCTACTTTTTCAGAATGTAAATTTGCATATTGGATTATATATGCAATACCAAAATGAACATCATGTTTGAATGGACTAATTTTATTTGTGTTGACAATTGCTATTTTCATATGATTTCTCTTAGTATGTAATTGAGTATTTATTTAATGAAAAATTGGATTATGAATAATGTTATAAAATAGATTTAATAGATCTGAATTAGTTATTTATTATTGTGAGCTTTAACAATTCTTATTTCAATGAACAAAATACATTTTAATAAAATATTATTAAAAAGTTTTTAATTACCAAAAATCAAAGATTTTTGTAATTATGAAAATCCAAAGGATTTTCAGTAATTAATAATTTATATATTTTCGATATCGTTTAGTTCAATTTAAATGTTAATTAAACAAAAAATAATTGTGCGATAAACTCATTAATCAAATTTTTTAAAAAGTGTTGAAATATAAAATATTGTAATTTTAAAAAAATGCGAAATAAGAGTTAAAAATTGCCATAATCTTGGTTTAAATGAATATTTAAATTTTGATTTGAATATCAAATATACAACACGATAATAATTAACACCTTTTATTTTTGGTTTCCATGATGATGCATCAGGATTTTCTATGTTATAAAGCAATCCTTTTTCTTTATATTCTTTAAAAAGCATAGTTCCAGGATAAGGGATATATGTGAATATTTGCAAAAGAACATTATTATTATTTTTTATAAAATTTAGTGTTAGTTTCATGTCATCTTTAGTTTCCTGTGGAAAGCCAGACATTAGAGATCCAATAGTCTGTATTTTGTATTTGTTTAATATAGATATTGCATGCTCATTTTTTTCAACAGTAGTTCCCTTATTAAACTCTTTTAACATTTTATTAGACCCAGATTCAAATCCAACAAAAACCATTATTAATCCTAATTCTTGAAGTTCTCTAATTAAATCCTCGTGTTTGATTATATTATCTGCTCTTACATGTAACATGAATTTAACTCTAAAATTCAAAGATTTATAACATGAAATAAATCTTGTAATCCATTCTTTACTCTGAAAGGCATCATCATCTAAAAATTGAAAATATTCTAATCCGTATTTATTTCTTAAATATACGATTTCTTTAATAACATGTTCTGGAGACCTAACCCTTAATTTCCTCCCAAATATATTTTTAGATACTGGTTGACAGTATTTACAGTTATATAAACATCCTCTACTGAGAAAAATACTAAAACGACGTCGTGGTGGATGTAATGGATCTATAATAACCTTTTCCTCAGGAAATACCTTTTCCTCAGGAAATATATCTCTATTGATAAAACCTAATTCATCTAAGTTTTCAATCCTTTCTCCAAGTATCAATTTTTCAAGTTTCTTATTCTCTTTTTTAGCTTGAATAATCTTAAAAAATGAAATTTCTCCCTCACCAGCGACAACATGATCTATATCCAAATTTTTCATGTACTTGTCTGAATCTGTACTTGGATCGATGCCTCCAACTACTATCGTAACATCACTATTGACTTTTCTATTAATAGAAATAGCTTTGATCGCACGATAATAATCTGTAGATACAACACTATATCCTACTAAATCATAGCATTTAATAATGGCTTTAAATTCTTTCCAACTAAATTTTCTTAAATCAATGAAGTCAACTTTCTCATTATGTAAGTTAGCATATTGAATTATATATGCAATACCATGATGAATATATGATGTATTTTTATTATTGCCTAATGTATTAACCAATGCTATTTTCATATTATCACAATCCTAAATCAATTTTAACTTAATTATTTTGCTATGTCTTTTATTTTTCCTTTAACTCCATTAATAATTCTATGTAATATCAACTCAAAATACCCACTGAATTTTTTAATATCCTCATCAGAGTAAATATGATCACTATATTCAATAGAAACACCATATTCTTCACCAACATAAACTATGACACTTATTTCATTCTCATCAATCTTCAAATGTTCACCTGTCTCAAAAGAATATTTTCTATTCTTTGAAGAATAATCTATATAGTTAAATAATATTTTAGGTTTAATATTTCTTAAAATCTGATTAGACTTTTCTATTGTTCCTGATGAATATTTGATTCCATCAGAATAAGTTTGTTGAATATATCTAATATAATCTCCAAAAGATGAATTATAATCTAATTTAAAAAATAATGGAATATTCTTTGAAAATAGGCCGAAAACATTAGAATACTTACTATTTTCTCGTCCATGAGATATAAATTCAATTAAAACATCATTCATACCAATGAATTTACTTGCAGCTAAAACTAAGGATGCTAAAAATAGATCTTGTCCAAGGATATTATTTTTTTCCAAAAAATCCCCAATAGTATTTTTATCAAACCTTAAAAATAGTTTAATCAAATCATATCTTTTAACAGATTTTAAACTATCATATTTTTCAAAAGGGAATTTTTCGATTTGCTCATCAAAATATTTACTATCATAAATACTTTCATAAACACTATTTTCATCACTACTTCTACAAACAATATTTTCAGATAACTCTAAAACATAGTCAAAATAATCAAATTCTTTAATAATCACTTCATCTTGATATATTTTAACTAAATCATCAAAGAATAGGAACAATGAAAGAGCATCTAAAATAATATGATGAAAATCACAGATCAGACTAATTTCATCATCCCAATAATATAATTCAAATCTAAATAGTTGTTTTTTAAATAAGTTAAACGGTTTAACAAACTCTTTTTTTATTTGATCAGTGATTTTTTTATTATGTATCTTTATATTAATTTTATGATTCTTATTTTTCTTTTGGTAGATATTACTATCTTTTTTTATGAAGTATGTTTTAATAAAATAATTTAAATCAATAGTTTTAATTAAAGCATCTCTTAGTTTGTAAACATCAGAAATACTTTTATCAAAAACTATCACTTCCAATAGATTATAATTAAAATCATTATAGTAATCTTCAATTTTAGATAAATAAACTTTTTGTTGTGGACTTAAAGGATAGTAGTTAAAATGAGAATTATTATTCAGACTATTTTTTTTCTTTAATGAATGATTTTTTAACGAAGTTTTACTTAATAGATTAATTTCTTTTTCAATTTCCTTTGCTAATGTTCTAATATTATAATTAGTATCAAGTAAATCTCTTAAACTAAATAATACACTATTATAATTAGAAATTTTGTAAAATAGATTAACAATATTTAACGATGAAAAACCAATACTCGGAAAGCTGTCATTAACTCCAAAATCATCATGACCAAGAATATCAACACAAATATTATATATTGTCTGTTCTAAGTCATTAGATGGTTCAATGATTTCTTCAATATTATCTTCATAATCTTTTAATTCTTTCATGCTAATTTTACCTGTTGGTGTCTTTGGAAACCCATCAAGATAAACATATGATTGAGGAACCATATACTGTGGCAGTTTTGTTTTCAGATTTTTTTCTATGTCTTCTTTCAACTTACATATTTCGGTTTTCTTTAATGTCTTTGACTTTGTAGTGAAATATAAAACTAAAACCTGATTATCATTTTTATTGTTAACTGTGACAATAGTTTTTTCAACACCAATATCTTCTGGAACATTGTTCTCTATCTCACCAGGATCAATTCTCTGACCCCTAAGTTTAATCTGATTATCCAACCTGCCAATAATACTATAATTTCCCTTCTCATCATATATAGCTAAATCTCCAGTTTTAAAAAAAGGAGTCTTGTTTATTTTAATGAATTTTTCCTTTGTAAGTTCATAATCATTTAAATAACCTTTTGCTAAACATTGCCCTCCAACAACCAATTCACCCCCCATACCTTCAGGTAAAGGATTATTATCCAAATCAACCACAAATTCATTGAAAAATTGCACAGGTTTGCCAATGCATTGATTATAATCATCAATTAATTTGATATTTGATAGAAATGTTTCAGAGGCACCATAAACATTAATTAAATAGAGATTGTTATTTATAGATTTAGCTCGATTTACCAAGTTAGCTGTATGTTTTTCACCTATGAAAACAATCATTTTCATTTCTTTAACTAAATCCTCAATAAAATCATTTTTTAAATATTCATTCAATTTAGAAGGTATAGCAACCATCATATTAAACTTAGTTTTTTCATGTAAATTCTTTAATTTCAAAGGATTAATAAGCTGGTTTTCATCAGTCAAAACAATAGATATGCCCAAATTTAAGAAAATTAATAATTCAGAGAAAAAGGCTACTGCGAAATTTTGATTTAAATCCAGTAAATACTTATCATTATCATTAAAATCCATAATATTAAAAATAGACTTCAATTCAACATTATTAGGTATAGAATCATGAGTTAAAACAACACCTTTAGGAAAACCAGTAGACCCAGAAGTATAAGCAATGCATAAAACATCACTTGGTTTCAAACGAGTGTTGGTTAAATTATCATCTTCTCTAACAAAATCATTGACATTGAATACAAATGTACTGCCAGTATAGAATATATCTTTATGGAAACCATCATTTTTATTTTCAAGATGTATATAAGGATATAAAATCTTTGAATGCGAGCGAATTTTATCTATAAAACCCTCAAAAGAAACCAAAAACTTAGCATCAGTATCATCTCTTATGAAGTTAATCCTATCAAGCGGATCATCAGGATTAATAAGTATAAACACGCCACCAACTTTAATAACACCAAAAATAGCACTAATGAGTTTACTATCTCTATTTAAGATAAGAAGTACCTTATCTCCTTTTTCTAATCCTCTTTTAATTAAGCTATTAGCGATTCTATTGGATTCTGCATCTAATTCATTGAAAGTTAAAGTTTTATCAGATGCGATTAAAGCTATTTTATCCCCATAATTATCAACTATTTTATTAAAAGTTTCAGTCACTGTAGATAACTGGTTATTATTTTGTTCTTTGGAGTATAATGAAATATCACTAAGAGTTTGATTATTATAATCTATAAACTTATTAAAAACAGTTGAAAAATTACTGAAGAATAAATTGATTAGATTTTCATCATATAAATTACTATTATACTTAATTATCATATTATTATCATCATATATTACTGTAAAGTTAGATTCAGGAATTAATTCATATTTAAATTTTAGAGTATTATTATTAATTTTAGAATTATGTTCTTTATTTTCATTTAAATTATAATAAAATTGAAAATCAGGTAAAATGATATTATTATAATCTTTAAAAGTTTTTTGAAAATAATTTTCATATTCAATTACTGTCCTATTTTGTTTTTCAACTTTCTTTAAAAAAAGTTGATAATCTAAAGATGTATCAACATTAAGACCAAAAATTATCTTCTCAAAATCACCACCCACATAGAACTTATATTCATTATCTTTTAAGTAAGAACTCTTCTTATATAACTTTGTAATTAAAATTTTATTATTATAAACAAATTTTGTTAAAAGTAAACACAATACAGAAATAAATATTGATTCTAAGTCTAATTTTAAGCCAATTAACCTTTTATTTAGAACATGTTCTATCAAAATATCTAATTTAAAACTCTTAAACATTATGTTCTTTTTATCATAGTTTATAGTGTTCTTTTCTTTCATAGAATATGGTATTATTGTATGTTCCTTGAAATCAATTATTTCTTGAAAGAATAAATCTTCTTTATTTAAAATGTATGGAACAAATAATTTAAGCTTTGAATCATTTTTAAACCATTGATACTGATATTTATTCATGAATTTAAAATCAATATTATCATATTTTTCTAATATTTCAATGAAAAAAGAATCAAATTTATTACTCATATAACTGGAATAACTACTATAAAATCCTAAAAAATTATCTAATACAAAATATATTAATTCATATCTAACCTCAAGATGAATACATTCAAATACTTTATCAAAAACAAGTAAAGCATCAGTGAACAGTTTATTATTCTTATTATTCATTGTACTTATAGGGTTAAGATAATAATAATAATAGAGTTCGTCTAAGCATACTTTAAATTTTTCAGTTTTGAGTAATATTTCAAAGGTTAGTAATGTATCTTCGGTGAATAAGTTCGGAACCCAAAACTTGGTATTATTCAAAAGCCAGACCCTATTAAAAAGTTTATTATGTAAAACTACACTAAAGGCACCCCTTATTTTTTTTATATCTTCTTTTAAAAAAAGATGATTTTTTAGCTCATTAGAATCCATATTATTAACTAAATTTTTAAATACGAAATCTTGCTGAACAGTTTCTGAATTTGCAACAATACAGTCTTCTTTAAATAAAACAAAATTAGGTTCATCATTTAAATATTCTATTAGTGTTGTGTAAGTATTTGGAAATATCTCATCATCACTATCAACAAAATGAACATAATCCCCCATTGCAGCCCT
>JAISTD010000117.1 GCA_031272765.1 Candidatus Methanovirga australis
AGTGATAGGAATGAAAAAAATAGTAAAATTAATTGGAATTTCACTAAAAAGAAAGCAGACAAAAAATTATCAAAATACTATATTTGAAAATACCTAAAATTAAGTTGTCTTGACACTATACTGATTATTGATTTTAGAAAATTTTTTATTAATACTCTATTGTCAAGAAAAATTAATTTTTATGATAAAAAATTTTGATTTTTGTAATTATGAAAATTACCAAAAATCTTCGATTTTCAGTAATCTTCGATTTTCAGTAATCTTCGATTTTCAGTAATCTTCGATTTTCAGTGATTAAAAATGGAATTCTGTTAACTTTTTTTAAATTGATTAAAATTCCTTATTTTTATTTTAATTATTTAAATTACATTATTTTTTATAAATATTCTTATTAAAGTTTATTTAATAAAATAAATTTATAAATTATGATTAATATATATTTTAAGATTAATTCACTGATTTTTATCACTTAAACTCCAAAAATTTTATTTGAATGATGATGTATATGAAAAATTTACAACACACGATATTATAAATATAATAATTAAACAAATAATTTTATATAAAAGTTGGATCTATAAATTATTGCTCGGTGATAAATAATGGAAGAAGATATAAGGGGAAAACTATCATTAGGCATAGCTGACTTTAAAAGTCTAATTGAACAAGACAAGATCTATGTAGATAAGACAGAATTCATAAAAAAGATGATGGATCATGGAGAAAAATATTACTTCTTATCTCGACCAAGAAGATTCGGAAAAACATTATTCTTATCAACCTTAGAAAATTTTTTCCTTGGAAAAAAAGAACTATTTAAAAACACTCATATTCATAATACATGGAATACATGGAATACATATCCTGTTATAAGAATATCTATGGGTGATATTCTTAATGATTCTTCTCAACACTTAATAAATGGAATATTAAATAAATTAGATTTTTTAGCCCAGTTAAATAATATAAAATTAGATAAAAATGAGGATTATGTTTCTAAGTTTTCAAAGTTAATATATTCGACATATGAAAAAAATAAAAAAGAAATTGTTGTTTTAATCGATGAATATGATGCACCTATAATAGACAATATAAACAATACAAATTTAGCAGATGAAAACAGGAAAATACTGCAAAACTTCTACAATGTGTTAAAAAATTCAGAAAAATACCTTAAATTCGTATTTGTAACAGGAATCAGCAAATTCACAAAAACATCAATATTCTCCAAATTCAACAACCTAACAGAACTCACATTAGATAAAAATTACTCAAAAATCTGCGGAATAACACACAACGAACTAAAAAAATACTACCACAACCACATCAAAATATTAGCAAAAGAAAACAACTACACATACAACGACACAATAGAAAAAATCAACCACTTCTACGATGGATACAGCTGGGATGGAACCACCAAAGTATTCAACCCTAACTCAACACTACGATCATTATCACAAAAAAAATTTTCAAGCTATTGGTTTTCAACAGGCACACCAAGCTTCATAGCAGAAATATTCAAAAAGAAAAAAATAACCCAAGACTACTTCCAACCAACCATATTAAAAGAAACAGAATTAGATGCAATAGACCCAGACAACATAAACGAAACAACACTACTCTTCCAATCAGGATACCTAACCATTAAAAAAGAATTCACAAAAAACGATGAAATATACTTCTCTCTCAAAATCCCAAACTTCGAAGTACAACAAGCCTACAAAGACAACCTACTTAACCTATACATAGAAAAATTCGAAAATAAATTCAAAAACACACAACAAACAATCTGGAATGAAATATTCAACGGAAAATGTGGGAAACTATCACAACACTTAAGAGCATTCATCACAGGAATACCATACTACAACAGAATCAGTATGGACAACGACGAAAAATGGAAAATCTACTCCACAATATTCACAATCTGGGCACAACAAATGGATTACTACCTAACAGTAGAAAAAGCAATCAAAGACGGTAGAATCGACTTCATACTCGAAAACAACAACCAAGACCAAACCATCATCATAGAAATGAAATACACAGCAGACCAAAACAAAACAATGAACACACTAATCAACGAAGCCTTTAAACAAATCAACAAGAAAAAATACTGGTGGGCATACACAGGAGAAATCAAACTAATGGCATTAGCAATCAAAGACATAAAAATAGACGACGGCTACATAACCAATGTCAAATGCCAACTAAAAAACATTACAAAAGAAGAATAAAAAGTCCAATTATAATATTTTATCTAACTTTATTAACATATTTGTAAAATATTTGATTTTATAAGTTAGAAAAATGAAGTTTTTCTTTATAGTCCTTGATATTAATAATTTAATTAATAAATTTTTCATATAATCTTTTATTGGTTAAAATTTATTTTTAACTTAGAAGAATTTATTCTCTGTTTGAAAATATCATTATATATGACTTATTTCATTATTAAATAATTATAAAATTAATTACATCAATAAATACACTATTTAATTAAATAAAACTTAAAATAAAATAATATTATATTTATTTAAAAAGTCTATTACTTAAAAAAAAAACATGTCAAGGACTATAATAAAGTTTTTAACAACATGTTATAAAAGTTTTGTTAAGTACTATATAACAGAAGATTAAAAATTGGTTAAAAATATGAATGAAATAGATAAACAGATATTAAAATCATTGAAATACTTTGGATTAACAGAGTATGAAGCTTCAACATATTTAACCCTGAATTATATGATTTCAGGAACTGCAGCCGAGATAAGTGAAAATTCAAAAGTTCCAAGATCAAAAATATATGAGATATTAAAACTTTTAGATAAAAAAGGTTTTATTGAAGTGAAAAACGGAAGACCTTTAAAATATAGTGTTATTTCTCCTATGAACATATTCCGAACAAATAAGAATAAAATAATCAGTGAGTTAGAAGAAAGTGAGAAGAATTTAAATGAAATATATGATAATCAGCTTTCAAAGATTCCTGCACCAGTTTGGTTAATTTATGGAAAAGATAAAATAATAGAAAAAGAGTTGGACTTAATATCTAATGCAAGAAATACAATAGCTATTAGGATAGGATTTATATTTGATAATGAATGGAAAAAATTAGAGTATAAAATTAATCAAAAGATTCAAGAAGGAGTAGAAGTTAAAATTATGGTAAATGAAACTTTTAATTTAAATAATAAAAAAATAAGAAGTGAGGACTTATTAAAGCATTCTAAAGCAAAAATATCTAAATTCAACTTACCTACAGCAAAAATGATTATAAAAGATGGGAAGGAGATGATGCATATTTTCTCAAAATTCAATGTTAATGAACCAGATCCTGAAACAGCCATTGGAATCTGGAACAAATATGAAGATATCGCTAAAAATTATCATGATAGATTTGAAATATCTTGGAACAAGAGAAGTAATATGATGAAAAAATAAAGATAATAAAACAGATATTAATTTGTAATAGCTATTCTAAAATAGAACACATACTCAAAAAAATATATTTATAATAACTATTCTAAAATAGAATATTATATGCTTAATAAGAATCATTAAAAAATAGAGTTGAAAATTATGAGCAGTTTAGCATGGGAACTGAATCAAATATAAGTGATGAAAAATTTTACAATCGTAAAAATGAGATTACATTACTAAAAAAACTATTAAGTACACTTGAAGAAAATTCATCACCAGCAATTATGTTATCAGGAATTAGAGGTGTTGGAAAAACATCTTTACTCAAAAAAATTAAAAATGAAATGGAAAAAGATTATTTAATAGATTATATAGACTTAACATGTATAGACATATATCAAACAGGCAAATTAACAAAAATAGACTTGATAAATGAATTTTATAAAGTTTGGATGGAAACAATTAATAATAATGGATTAAAAACAATTATTAACAAAATTAAAAAATATTTTAAAACTAAAAATTTCAAAATTAAAGAAATTATATCAACTGAAGGATATCCAATACCACTCATTGAAACAAAAGATAACTATAAAAAACTTTCAGATTTTGTTTTAGAATTACCACAGAAAATATATGAACAAGAAAACAATGGAATTAAAGGAGTTATAATGATTATTGACGAATTTCAAGCTTTAAAAGACTTAGCTAATGATTTAGATAATTTTTTATGGCTTTTTAGAAGTGTTATCCAGAATCAGAGAAATGTTGCTTATATATTTTCAGGATCTATAAGTTCAAGAGATGATATGATTGAAAAAATAGCTGGTAGAAAAGGTGCTTTCGGAGGCAGAATGCTAACAATAGAAATAAATCCTTTTACTAAAGATACTGTTTATAAATACTTAAAGGAGAAATTACCATCATTAATCTTTGAAGAAGATGGATTTGAAAGATTTTACAAGTGTACAAGAGGAATACCTCACTATGTAAATACTTTTGCTCAATTACTGGAAAAAAATACTCCTTTAGATGATAAAAAGATAAAAAAAGAATTTCAAAACTTGCTACCATTTTTTGCAATTCATTTGATAAATTTATGGAGTGATTTAACTTTACGTGAGCAGAAAATAGTTACAAGCCTTAGTGAAGGATCTCTTGAAAGAAAAAAAATAGCAGAAAAATTAATATAACTTCAAGTTAAGTATGCCACTTAAAAAATTATTAAATGAAGGCTTAATTGAATATGAAGACAAAGGTGTGTATGCGATTAGTGAACCTATACTTAAAGAATGGTTAAAACAAGAGTACGAAAACAAAGGAATTTATCCTTACAGAAGTTTGACATGAAATTGTTCCAATTTTGTAAGTGAACCTTACCTTATCTATTCTAATGAAGTAATCTACTTTTATAGAAAATTGATGATATTGGTGTTATATTACAAAACACCATCATAATCTTTGTAAATATCTTCAAATACCCATTCCATAGATAAATATCTTTCACCAGTATCTGGAAGAATTACAAGGATTTTTTTGCCTTTATTTTCTGGTCTTTTTGCAAGTTGTAAACCTGCATAAGTAGCTGCACCAGATGATATTCCAGCTAAAATACCTTCCTCTTTAGCTAATTTTATCATTGTTGCCCCAGCATCCTTATCATCTACTTTAATAATCTCATCGATATACTCTGAATCATAAATATCTGGAATAAAACCAGCACCAATTCCTTGAATTTTATGAGGTCCTGGAGATTCTCCAGATAAAACAGGTGACGCTGATGGTTCAACAGCCACAGATTTAAAATTAGGATTTTTTTCTTTAATAGCTTTTGAAATTCCAGTTACAGTACCACCAGTACCGACTCCTGCAACTACAATATCTATATCTCCATTGGTATCATCTAATATTTCTTGAGCTGTTGTTTTATAATGGGTTTCCACATTAACAGGATTTGAAAACTGACTTACAGAATATGAATTCTCTGTTTGCTCTAATAACTCATCTGCCTTAGCAACAGCTCCACTCATTCCTTTAGGTCCTGGTGTCAAAACAATTTCCGCACCAAAAATAGCTAACAGTTTTTTTCTTTCAGTTGACATAGTCTCTGGCATGGTGAGAATTAGTTTATATCCTCTTGCAGCTGCAACAAAAGCAAGGGCAATTCCAGTGTTTCCACTGGTTGGTTCTATTAAAACTGTGTTTTTATTTATTTTGCCTTCTTTTTCAGCAGCATTAATCATTCCAACACCAATTCTATCTTTAACACTGCTTAATGGATTGAAAGATTCTAGTTTAGCTATTATTTCACCATCAAAATCCTTTGCTAACTTATTAATTTTAACCAAAGGAGTTTTTCCCACAAGTTCGGTTATATTCTCAGCTATTTTATTCTCACTCATACAATCACTTCCCACATAATAATTTAAAATCTTTTAATTAATATAATAATTTAATTTATATAATAATTTTAAGGAGTACACTTTAATTTATAGTATGTTTTATGTTAGATTAATGTTTGTTGTTAACCTATTAACTTGTTGCTTTATTTAAAGCTTGATCAATATCAGCAATAATATCTTCCACATTTTCAGTTCCAATGGATAACCTAATGAAATCAGGAGTCACACCAGTGCTTACTTGTTCCTCAACATTTAATTGTGAATGTGTAGTTGAAGCTGGATGGATAACTAATGATTTAGAATCGCCAATATTTGCCAAGTGAGATAGCAACTCAACACTATTTATGAATTTTTTACCTTCTTCAATTCCACCTTTAATTCCAAACCCTACTAATGCTCCATAACCACCTTTCAGATATTTCTTTGCAATTTCATGTGAAGGATCATCTTCAAGACCAGGATAATTAACCCATGAAACAGAAGGATGTCCTTGTAAAAATTTTGCAACTTCAAAAGCATTTTCACTATGTTGTTTCATTCTAAGGGATAATGTTTCAGCTCCTTGCAATAGTAAAAATGAATTAAATGGACTGAGAGTCGGACCAACATCTCTTAAGAAAGATCCTCGTGCCTTAATTATATATGCCAAGTTTCCAAAAGCTTCAGTGTAAACTAATCCATTATATGCTGGATCTGGAGTTGTAAACTCTGGAAATTTACCATTATCCCAATCAAAATTACCTGAATCCACAATAATTCCACCTAATGTTGTTCCATGCCCTCCAATAAATTTAGTTGCAGAATCAACAACAATATCTACTCCATATTCAATTGGTCTTACAAGACTAACAGCTGAGGTGTTATCAACAATAAATGGAATATCATTATCATGAGCTATTTTTGCAAGTTTTTCAAAGTCAGGAACATCTAATTTTGGATTTCCCAAAGATTCAGCGAACAATGCTTTAGTTTTAGAAGTTATTGCTTCTTGATATCCATCTAAATCCTGTGAATTAACAAAATTAACTTTTCTAGCTAAAGTTGGAAATGTGTTATTAAATAGCGAGTATGTTCCACCATACAAGTTATCTCCAGATACAAACTCATCACCTGGACTTGAAAGATTTAATAATGATGTTGTAATAGCTGCTGCACCTGATGAGAATGAAAGACCAGCTACTCCACCTTCAATAGCTGCAATCCTTTTTTCAAAAACATCATTTGTTGGATTGGTTAACCGTGTATATATTTGTCCAAACTCTTTAAGTGCAAATAAGTTTGCAGCTTCATCAGTGTCTTTAAAGACATAAGATGTGGTTTGATATATAGGGACTGATCTTGCACCAGTGACTGGATCTGGTTCTTCCTGACCAGAATGTAATTCTAATGTTCTTTTTCCTAAATTTCTATTTTCTTCACTCATTGTAACATCTCTTAAATATATGATCTAAAAATTTTATAATACTTATCTAAAAATTCTATAACATTCATCTAACACTTTTAACATCCATATAAAAATTATATTTATTAATTAAAAATTTTTATTAAAAAATTATTCTTTAAATTATTAAAAAATTATTATTTAATTGCACAAATTTTAATTTAAATATATATTATATTTTTTTAAAAATTTAGACTGTAAAAATTTAATAAAATACAATGTTAATAAAGTTAGACAAGTTATATATTTTTATTTTTTTACTAAATTTTATTAATATTAATTATTAACTAACAATTCATTAACTAATTTTATTATTTAACTAATTTTAATTCTTTAATAATAATTTAATAAGATTTAAGAAAGAATATTTTATCTGCAAACAATATAATCATAATATTATTATAAATTTAATATAACTACTATTATATTAATGAACATTTTATAACATAATCTGATAAAATAATAATGTAATAAAAAATTCAATATGTATTTGTAGAAAAAATTTCAATCGAACTTAGCAATATAACTATTGTTATATTTTTTTTATATATAAATGTTTCCAATTTTTAAGAGCAAAATACAAAATTAAGGATAAGTACTATTAACATTTATATGTTTCTATATTCATATATTCTTTTCAGTGATTTCTATATTATCAAACTCAGCTATTCCATCCAAATCATTATTCAATAAATGAAGAAGTAGTTCCAATGTCTTTACAATACCATTTTCCTGTCTTTTAAAAATAAGTTCACTATCATTTAGACTAATATCTGTTAAAATCCTTAAATCAGCATAAACATCAGCAGTTGTTATAATATCTAACTTGCTATTAGAAATAGTTATGCCACCTCTTCCAAACCCTGCCGTTGTTCCTATACCAATATCAACATTCAAAAGTTCTCTCACACCATTAGCCATTAAAGAAGATACAAATTTATCTTCTTCCTCCCCATAAATCTTAACCCCATTTATTACCTCTTGAGGTTCAGGAGGATTAAGATTCAATATTTTAATAAGACCATCCACAGAAGGAATAAACAATGAAGAGACTAAAATTAGATTTTTTCGAAGATCATCTAAATTTTGAAGCTCATCTAAATTTCTATTTTCCATGCACTTATCTTTACTATATTTACGCTCAATACCTTCAGCATACTTATTTTCTACAATATCTTTAAAATAATCTTTAGTAATATCTCCAAGATATTTGGAGACCAAGTTCCCTTTATAACTCTGAATAAAATTGTGGATTTCTCTTCCTATATGCCCATGTGTAAAACACTCTGCAGTAGCTATTTTTATCATAATTATCAGTGAAAATGATTATACATAAATAAACAAAATATACTTTAATAAAATATTATTAAAAAATTATTCATCAAGTTGTTTAAATTTTAAGAATTAATTCAGCTAAAGTATCTGGTACAATATAATTTTTTTATTTATATATTCTTTTAATTCAATTTTCTTTAATTCAATTTTCTTTAATTCAATTAATTAGATATAATTCTAAATTTTAATGTGATTAAAAAAAATCTAATTTTTAATATTAATTAAAATATATATTGTTTTATATAGTTTGTAATATAAATACTTCAAATCCTAAGCAGAGAATAAAAAGCATCGAGAGACTGTTGCAAAATTATTTTTGTTTAATTAATATTTAAATTAAATAATAGTTAACATGTAAATTTTTAATTACTGAAAATCCTTTGGATTACTGAAAATCCTTTGGATTACTGAAAATCCTTTGGATTACTGAAAATCGAAGATTTTCATAATTACAAAAATCGAAGATTTTTGGTAATTTTCATAATTACAAAACTCTTTGATTTTTGGTAATTAATAATAATTTTTAATAATATTTTATTAAGATACATATTGTTCATTGAAAATAAAATTGTGTAGCAAGATCATCAAGGAAAAATCTTAAGATTATTAATTAATTAAATGATTATTTTGATTTGAATTTTCAATATAAATGAGTTAATTATTTTAATAGTTCCAGTATCAATTTAAATCTGCCAATTATAACATTCTTGTTTTAATTAAGTCAAAATAAAAAAATATTTATATACGCACCATATAATCCATAGCAAGTAATAATAAATTAAATAAAGTATTACTATTCTACAGATATTCAATTGAAAAGTAATACTCAATTTTGATGTAGAAATATAGCAATCGAAGAGAATTAGTGTATAAAAAACAGTGCCCAGTAATTATAATGTGTTTTGATAATTCAATTCCTTTTAAAAAGTTATATGCTCTCAATAAAATATAAAAAATAGATATCAATAATGAAGACATTGGTGAATATATGCTAATAGAAGGAGAAAATTTAAAAGAATCGCCATGTATAAAAGCAAAGGACGAGTTAACGAACAAGATAATGAATATTAAATTAACAAATAATCCAATGACAAATGAAAACATAAAAACAGAAGATGAAAACATAAAAATTGAAGATTTAAAAAAATATGAACACAATATTAAAAATTTACAAGAATTTTTATTTGATCAAATCAAACAAACATACGGTTATGGATATATAGATGAATATCATCAAGATATTAGATACTTAGAAAAGTACTATAAGCATCCTAAGAGAAACAACTTTTTCGTTGCATTGAATATGGAAAATGAAATAATGGGAACAATAGGTATTAGAGAGTATGATAAAAGCTATGAAACATTTGAAGGATTATATTCTAAAAAATCAACTGCGAGTATTTGGAGACTTTTTGTTCATAAAAACTACAGAAGAATTAAAATCGGGACACTGCTACTAAAAACCGCTGAAAAATTTATAAAAGAAAAAAATTATAGTGAAATATATTTACACACCCATAAAAATGTTGAAGGATCTTTAGATTTCTGGAAAAAATCAGGATATCTTGTTACTATGGACACTGAAAACGAACTTAAAACTGTGCATATGATTAAAAAAATATGATATTTTAAAAAGACGATTGTAGATTTACACTTAAAATGTATATATTTAAAATTGTTTTTGACAAAATCCTAAAAAAACTATTGCAGTCTTTTCGTGACCTTATTTTTTCTTAGTTAAATTTTGACTAAATTTACATTTAACTTCCTTATCAGCAAAAGCAACACCTAAAAAACTCACATCATACTTCAAATACTTCTCATAATACTTCTTATCTTTAATCTGACCCAAAGCCTCATCTACCAAAACATCAATCTTATCTTCATCTCCACTAAATTTAATTTCAATTATAAAAGCCTCATCATCAATAATCAAAACAGCATCCATACGACCTTTATCTGTACTTACTTCACCATCAATCTCAAAACCCAACAAATTCAACCACACAAGAAAAATCGTATGATAATACTTCTCCTCATCAACATGCAAATGATAAGGCACATTAGCAATCATCTCACGAAGATTATCATCTAAACTCCCACCATCCTTATTCAAAAAATTCCTTCTCATCCTATTCCTTAAACTACTAATATCATCCAATGGATAATTAACACACAAATTTAACAAATATTTAACTAAAGAACTTTTCACTTCTTTATTCGGAATAGTTAAAATATAATTTGGTTCTAATTCAACAATTTCTTTCTCACCTATTGTTAAATAACCAGATTGAAACATTAACGGAACAATCGGAATATTATCAGGATCATAACTATCAGATATCTCAGAACCCGCCTCTACTTTATTAAGAACTTTATTTAAGTCTGTTTTTATTTTTAATAATTCAAGAAGAAATGTTGGTGTTCCAGTCTTAAACCAATAATTACTAAATTCATTTTTTCTAAATAACGATAAAGTAGACTGAGGATTATAAACAAAATTCCTACCATCCCAACTATAACCATTATACCACTCTTTAATACCTATTAAAAGTTCATTCATACTAATATTAACTTCTTTAGCAAGATTATTCATATAAGGTTTAAAATAATATTCTAATTCACTCTGAGTATAACCACAAATAGTCGAAAATTCTTTATCAATCGTTAAATCATCAGGACTATTCAATCCAGAAAAGATTGATGTTCCAACGAACTTAGAAACACCAGTTATGAATACAAACCTTAGGTTATCATCTTGACTTTTTAAAATTTGGTAAAAATCATGTAATATCTCTTTCATATCATCACGAACATCAGGATAAGAAACATTATCCAAAATAGGCTTATCATACTCATCAACAAGAACAACAACCTTACCATATTTACTAACTAACTCTTCAATCAACTCTCCAAACTTATCATCATAATCATCATACTCTAAACCTATACCATGCTCCTTAGCTATTTTAGTTAAAAAAATACTTAAAGAATTCTTTAATTTCTCACCAGACCTATGAGTCCTCCCACCCAAATCAATTCTAATAACAGGATATGATTCACTCCAATCCCACTTATCATAAATATACAAATCCTCAAATAATTCTTCATTCCCTAAAAACAAGTTTTCAAGAGTACTAACAAGCAACGATTTACCAAATCTTCTTGGACGAGATAAGAAATATGACTTCCCAGAATTAATAAGTTCCAACATTTCCTTAGTTTTATCCACATAAAGATAATTATTGGTTCTCAAATCTTCAAAAGATTGTATACTAAGTGGCAACTTTTGTAACTTATCCCCCATCAAAATTCCCCTTTTATTTCACTAAATTTACACTTAACTTCTCTATCAGCAAAAGCAACACCTAAAAAACTCACATCATACTTCAAATACTTCTCATAATACTTCTTATCTTTAATCTGACCCAAAGCCTCATCTACCAAAACATCAATCTTATCTTCAGCTCTACCATATTTTTCTTTATCTAAAGTAATGATTTTTTGTTATAATCAAGTTTCATCTTCAAAGGAATTTATCTATTTTTCCATTAATTATTTTTGATATTTTTAAAATAAATATTTTTACATTAAAATATTCAAACTACAGAGAGTTTCTATTAACCTAATCAAAAATATAACATATACTGATAAAAGTATTTATAAAATTTGAAACTCCCATTATTTAACTAAATAGTAGCAAATTAGTATATAAAAGCATCGATTATTTCACACCCTCCCCCATGGTTTTATATTTAAGTATTAAGAACCTTACATGTTATACTCTATAAATGATAATACTATGAACAATATAATCCTTATCCCAAGCAAAATACAGGCAGATGTTAAAAAAAAACACCGCACATATAATTAAATAAATAATTGACTCCCAAAAAAAGCATCTACAAACAGAATAAAGCCTAAAAACGAAATATTTTGAATGATCAACTGTACATAATAAAAATTTTAACAATGGACTCCTTTTAGAGAAAAAATACTAAATCATGGAGTTTAAAAAATTAAAAGCACAACAATCAACTAAAAAATAATCCAACTACCTATTTTTATCGAATTATTTTTATATCTTTAAAAATATCAAAGTCTGGATCAAAACTAACAATTTCAGCTATTTCTAAATCTTTCATTAAAATATAATACAAATTGTCAAAAAAACCTATATTATTAGTTAAAGAAGTTATAAATGTTTTTTCATAATAGGTAGTATCATCAATTACTAAAAAATCATTTATCATACTATAATAAGCATGTTTAACATCATCATCTGATTGTTTTAGTTTTCTAAGAACAGTTAATACTTCTGCAATTACCATGTGTGAAATTACTAATTTTTCTGTTTCTATAGTCTTAAATATTTTATTAGACTTTTCATGACTTTTATTTTTAAAAAATAAACTAATTAAGAAGCTAGGTTCTAAAAAAATCATATAATCATGCCTGATCTAAAAATATTTTTTTTCTTATATCCACAGGATCAAAGTCATCCTCACTTTTAAGTTTACCAATCATGTCTTTAATAGTGATTGTTTCATTACTTTCTAATTTTACAGAAGCATTAATTATTTTATCCTCTTTAGTTTCAGTCTCCATTATTAAATCTACTAATACTCCTGATTTGGATTTGCCTTTTCTTTTTGATAAGTTGTCTATCTGTTTAATAGCTTCAATAGGTAAAGTATAGGTTGCTTTTTTAACATTCATTTTAACACCAATATAATTTTTTTATATTTAATTATATGGGAAGCCATATTATAAATGTTTTTGTCTTTGGGGTTTCCATTTAGTTTTTGATTCTATCATATTATCACTATTTTTATTTTAATAAATTCTTTTAATATTTTTGTTTAAGTCAAAATGTTTATCAAATGTAGCTATTTCTTTTATTCCTAACTCTTCCATTATACTCATTATAAGGAAATCAAAGAAAGGCAGTCTTTTTTCCCATTCAATTGTTTTTCTTAAGGCATTATTATAAAAATAATGGTCTTCAATAATAGTATAATCTTCAATTAATTTAGTATAAGTTTCTTCTATTTTATGTTTATCAATTTTTAATTTATTATTTAATAAATTAATAGTTTCAGCTATAATTATTCTGGATATTATTTTCTCTTCTTTCTTTATTTTTTCCATTAGCTCATTAGCTCTTGGGTGATCTTCTTCTTCGTTTATATAAAAAGAAACTAAAAAACTTGTATCTAAAAAAATCATTATCCCCCTCTTCTCATTTCTTTAACCAATTTTACCGCATCAAAAGGTTCAACTCCTTTAATGAAACCAGAACTTTTCATAATTCTATCTGGATCTGGATTATAAGTTGTTTTATTAGCTATTAAATAATCAGGAATTTTATTTTTATCTTTTTCTGCTTCTAAACCTTTTCTTAGATACTCATTTATTATTTCAGTTTGTGTTGAATTTTTATTTAATGCAACTACTTTAATAGTTTTAATAACATCCTTATCAAGATTTAAAGTAGTTCTTAGCCTATTTTTAGTTTTCATATTATCGCCTTAAATTATATGACTATATGTAATTTTAATTTATACATATATTATTTATAATCGTATAAATAGTTATAGGAACAATATGTATTAAAAATGAAAATCATATTTTTTAATAGATATGATTATTCAAAAGAGTAGATAAATAAATCATGTATTTCTATACATATTACAATATTATAAATAATTAAGTAAATAAAATCATGATTATATTCATTCTAAGTTTTCTCCATTTAGTCTGATTCTATCATTACATATTTCATTGATTTATATTAGAAATTCTTATGATTTCTTCTTTTCTATCTAAATCTTTGTCAAAAGAAGTTATTTTAGTTAAATAATTTGATAGACTTGTTGGTTAAGCTTTCCATCTTTAAATTGCCGTAAACTATTAAAAATCCCAATGTTAATAAATATAATTAAGATTATTTAAATTATAAATAAACTTTTTGAGGCATATTTATATTTATAAAATTTAATAAATATTATATATTCTTACACAAATATTTATAATATTATAACAATAGTTATATTAATGATGGTTTAATAAATGATAGTCAATAATTGATAATATATTAATTAAAAATTTATTATTAACTTATAGATATTAAATTAATTTATAGTAATATTCAATTTATTCGCATGATTTTCAAATAACTGTGTATTTTTGAAAAACTGCTGTATTTTTGAATATAAATTAATATGATAATCTTATTAAATTATTTAATGAAAATTATTTACAAAAAAAATATAATTTAATTAACTAAATGAAAATTATTACTTAAAATTGAAAATTAAGAATTTTTAATTAAAGAAAAATTAATAAAATTATATTTTTAATTTGAAACTTAAAGATTCAATTAACATTTTGTTATACAAAATAAAAATCTTTGATATCAAATAAATTAAAAGCAATATACTGAATTAATAATATATTAGATAATTATAAATAAATAATAATGATTATTCAATAAAATAAGAAAATAAATGAAAGTGATATGTTAGTAAGTTAATAGATGCAGTGGATTAATATAAGAATGATATTTTATGAGAATGATGGATTAATATGAGATGATAATTATGGTTAAAGGAACTGATATTTTAAAAGAAGGATTTGCAAAAATGACAAAAGGTGGAGTTGTCATGGATGTTGTTAATGCAGAACAGGCTGGAATAGCTGAAGATGCTGGTGCTGTAGCTGTAATGGCATTGGAAAAGGTGCCTGCAGATATTAGGGCTTCAGGTGGAGTTGCTCGTATGGCTGATCCTAATAAGGTTCAGGAGATTCTTGATGCTGTTTCGATACCTGTTATGGCAAAGTCAAGAATTGGGCATATTGCCGAGGCACAAATTTTAGAAACTTTAGGTGTGGATATGATCGATGAAAGTGAAGTACTTACACCTGCAGATGAAGAATATCATATTAACAAGAAAGAATTCACAATACCTTTTGTATGTGGTGCAAGAGATTTAGGTGAAGCTTTACGTAGAATTGATGAAGGTGCTGCTATGATTCGAACTAAAGGTGAGCCTGGAACTGGAAACATTGTTGAAGCAGTTCGTCATATGAGGAGAGTTATGAGTGAAATTCGTGAGATTAAAGGCAAAGACAATGAGGAACTTAGAAACTTTGCAAGATTTATAGAAGCACCTTATCATCTTGTTAAAAAAACATCTGAACTTGGCAAATTGCCTGTTGTTAATTTTGCTGCTGGTGGAATAGCAACTCCTGCTGATGCTTCTTTAATGATGCAACTTGGTTCTGATGGGATTTTCGTTGGTTCAGGGATATTTAAGTCTAATAATCCTGTTGAGTTTGCAAAAGCAATAGTTGAAGCAGCAGCGAATTATGATAAACCTGATGTTTTGGCTCAAGTTTCTAAGGGTTTAGGTGAAGCAATGAAAGGGCTTGAAATATCTAAAATTGGTGATAATGAGAGAATGCAAGATAGGGGTTGGTAGAACCATAGTCTCTTTTTTTGATAGTTCTTCTTTTTAATAGCTTCTTCTTTTTAATAGCTATTATTTATTAATTATTTATTAATTGATTCACTGATTATTTATTAATATTTTGGTATTTTAACATAATATTTTCATTATTTAATTTTAAATTACATTATTATTAAATGATATTTTAAAAATTTAAGTTTATATGCTAATTTAATAAAATTCATAATGTAAAAAATATTTATTATTTAATAACAAAAACTATAAAGTAAGAATTTATTATCAACATTAAAATTTGCAAAACTGACATAAAAAATTAACACATATAACTTTGGTGGATAGATGAGTTGTTACAAGTATTGGGGTAAAATAAAAGAAATATCTAAAAAATTATCTGATATGGGAGGTTTAAATAGCTATTCAGGCTCTTCATTGGATAATATAGATATTAGCGAAATTATAAAGCTTTTAGATGAAATTGAAGTGATTGCTCATGATAGAGAGATAGATTTTGATTCTGCAAAACATATTTTAGATGATGAAAAAATGAATGAAGCTTTGACTTTAATTAGAAAATTTTATGTCTACATTGGCTCAAGACTTGAAAAGGAGAATGCATTAAAGATTTTAAAATCTGATGATCCAGTATCAACTTTAGATTCATTCCACTTTTATGATAGATATATTGGTTTGATTGAAAATGAAAGTCAGTTAGTTAAGTTTAATAAAGATAAAACTTTCGTATTCATTGGAAGTGGACCATTACCTTTAACCTTGATAATGTTTAATAAATTATTTAAATGTAAATGTATTGGTATTGAAGTCCAAACTGAAGTTGCTGATTTATCTCGTAAAGTAATTGAAAAATTAGGTTTAAAAAGGATTGAAATAATTGTTGGAGATGAAAAATCCATTAAAGACATTGATTATGATATTTTAATGGTGGCTGCATTGGCAGAGCCTAAAGAAAGAGTTTTTGCAAATATTTGGGATATTGTATCTGAGAAAACTCCTGTTTTATATAGAACATACACAGGTATGAGAGCCATTCTATACTCTCCAGTAACAGAAAAGGACACTCGTGGTTTTCATAAGGAAGTTATGATTTTACCAACTGGCAATACAAATAACACATCTGTTTTAATCAGAAAAATAGTTTAAGAGCTTTAAAAGAGTAGAATTATCACATAATATTAGATATGTTAAAAGAAATAAATCTTCATTCATTATTATATTAACTATATGTTTTGGCATATTTTTAATAGTTTGTATTTTTCCAAAGAGTCACTAAAAATTGAGGATTAATATATTGACCAACAATTGTTATTATATTACAATTAAATAAGGAGAATGTTTATGATACAGAAAATAGAAGATAGTCTAATCCCTAAAGGTACAGTTGATCTGATTGGTGTTGGAAGATTAGGTCTTAGAACTGCGATAAGTCTTATACAAATTCATAGAGGTGGACCGAAAACGATTTCTCTTTTTGATAATCAGAAAATATCTAAATCAGATTTAATATTTCTATTGAACGGTGGTAAAGTTGGAGAATATAAAGCTGATTTTACAAAAAGCCTTTCTACTCATGAAGAGGGATATAGGAATGTGGTTAGTAATCCTGTAAACATTACTGAAGATAATTTAGATATTGTAACTGGAGATGTTGTTGTTTTAGAGTTAGCTGGAGGAGACACGATAGACACAGCAGTTAATATAATTAAAAAAGCTCATGATATGGGGTCTAAAACAATAGGTACTGCTGGAATATTTGGTATTGGTGAAGAAGAGATTGTTGCAAAGGATATTTCAGAGTTTGATGATACCAACATCATTGCTAATTTACTTAGAGAGAAGGGAATAGAAAAAAATCATATCCTTGTATCTACAAATAAGTTTATTACAAGTGGAGTTCCTATCACACCTTATGTTTTAGATAGTGTTTCTAATATTATAACTCGTGAAATAATTAAATTATTGATTTAATAATGTATTACAATTTTAATAGCTAATATTTTACTAATTAGTAATTATAAATTATATTAGTATTATATTTTGATTATTATTATTAAAAATATTTTTTTAAGAGGTTATTTATCATGGGCGAAAGTAAAAATGAAGAACTTTCCAAACAGGGTAATTTAAAAAGAATTTATGTGGGTACACAGACATTTGAGTTTTTAAGAGAAAATGATTATCTATATGTTGATAAAACAAAAGAAATTCATAAATTAATACACAGTGAAAAAATAGTTTTTCTTTCTCGTCCAAGAAGATTTGGCAAATCATTATTAGTCAGCACCTTTAAAAACCTTTTTTCTGGGAACAAAAAATTGTTTGAAGGTCTTTACATTTATGATCATTGGAATTGGGATAAATCATATCCAGTAATACATTAGATATGAGTAAGGTTTCAAATAAAACTAATGAATTATTGGAATTAACTCTTTTGGATTATATTAATGAATTTGCTAAGGATTTTGCCATAGAATTAGATGAAAATTTACCTGTAGATTATAATTTTCCTGTTTTAATTAAAAAAATGTATGATTCATGAGAAACAGTATTATAAGCTTTATATGAATAAGAAGTTTGTTGTTATTTTGCTTGCTTTAGCATTTAAGGATGTTCGAATTAATGAAAAAGATGTTTTAACTGAAATAAAATGCAAAATAGAGAAGATCAATGCTGAAAAATAGTTATTGTATAAATATGTAACATTGTTATAATTATATGTATTTTAATAGCTATTATCTTTTGTTCTATAAAATAGTAATAATATTGTTTGTATCAATTTGACAAGATCTAATTTTTGGATTCTTACTAAATTAAGTTGTCTTGACAATAGTGATTATATGAAATGTGTTATGGAGAGGATTTGTTTATGGAAAAGATAAATAATGTTATTTGTATTGAAGGTTTGGATATGGATTCCAATTCATATCTAATTGATAATATTCTTGTAGATACAGGAACAGGACTTAATATGAATTATTTGGACTCAAAACTTAAGGAATTAAGTATGGGAAAAGAGGATATAGAAATGATTGTTAATACGCACTCTCATTATGATCATATTGGTGGAAATTATCTATTTGATAATGCAAAAATAGCTATTCATGAATTGGATGCTCCAGCTGTTGAAAATGAGGATAGTTCTTTAACTGCATCAGCTATTTTTCATCATGATTTAAAAAGGCATGATATTGACTTAAAAATTAAGGATGGAGATGTTATAGGAGATTTTAAGGTCATTCACACTCCAGGTCACACTTCTGGCGGGATTTCACTTTGGGATGGAGAAATTCTTATTTCGGGGGACACGGTTTTCGCTGAAGGTTTTGGAAGATTAGATATTGGTGGAAATTATGATGATATGAAGAAATCTTTGAATAATCTTAAAGAATTAGATGTTAAATATTTGCTTCCTGGTCATGGCCCTTGGGTAGATAATGGAAATGAATGTATAGAATCAAACTATAATTTGTTTCTTAATTATTAACAAGTAATGATTTTTTTAACTTAATTAAAGTTTTTAATTTTCATTGAAACTTTTTAAATCATATCATTATTTTTTATAAATAATCTCCAAAAATTTTATTTAAAATTGTTGAATAAAGAAATAAATTCTATATTCCTATAATTATTTATATTAGGAAATTTAAATAAACTTTTATTTTGTACAATAACAACCTTTAAAACAAAAAATAAATACATAGCAAGTTGATAAATGATGCTAAATAAATATAGTAAAGTTGAAGATACATTCTTTGAAGCATTTAATGGGATTTATACAAGGTTACTTATAACAGCTGATGATGAAGATATTTTAAAACAGGCGGCCTATGATTCTACAGCCACACCTGGAGCTGTTATTGGAAGAATTGAAGGTGGAGTTGAGGGATTTGTTAGTGAAGATAAGACTCCAGATAATAGGGTTGGTGCTGTTGCTCAATACTGGTTTAATTCTAAGGATTTAGAGAGATTTGAAATTGAATTGTCTTATAGAATTCGTCAAGATATTCTTGTTAAACCATTTACATCTGTTTTTAATTTTACTTCTAATCATAATGGGTTTATTGGTATGATGAAATATGTTGGCAATTGTGGTGATGGTTTTCAGTGGGAAGAGAAAATTGGTGATAGAAATATGATTAATGTTCCTATAGCTGTTCCAGATTTTAAAATAGAATCAGAAATAGCTTATTCTAAGGGGATTATGGGAGCTAATTTTTGGTATATGTGCAATGATAAAAATGCTGTTGTTGAAGCTGGAAAGATAGCTATTGAAGCTATTAGTAATATTGAAGGTGTTATAACTCCTTTTGGAATATGTTCAGCTGCTTCTAAGGTCGAAACTAATTATCCTTGGATTGGTCCTACAACTAACCATCCTTATTGTCCTTCACTCAAAGAAAGACTTCGCAATGAATCTAAAGTTCCTGATGATGTTAAATATATTCCTGAGATTGTTATAAATGGGATTAATAAGAAGGTTATTTTTGAAGCTGTTAAAATAGCTATTGATTCTATTGTTGATAGAGAAGATATTGTAAAGATTTCAGCGGGGAATTTTAATGGTGAATTAGGTAACTATAAATTTAAATTGTTGGATATTTTAAATACATATAAAATATAGTCTACTAATGAGAAATGTAATTATTAAAATATTTTCATATAGGGACATGAATTTCAACTGTAAAAAATTATTTTTATTTTTTTTATAATCATTTATTGTTATATATGAATATCAATTAATTTAATATTATTAATTTAATCATATGATCTATAATAATACTAAGAGTATTTATATGGGATTTGGGAATATTGAAGAAAATTAATGTTTTTGATACAACACTTAGAGATGGAGAACAAACACCTGGAATATCTTTAACTTTAAATGAAAAGTTAAGAATAGCTAATAAGTTAGATGAAATTGGTGTGAATGTTATTGAAGCAGGTTCGCCAATCACATCAAATGGAGAAAAAGAAGCAATTAAAGCAATTGTTAAAGAAGGATATAATGCTGAAATTGCTTCATTTGCACGTATTGTTAAGGAAGATGTTGATGCAGCTATTGACTGCAATGTTGATAGTGTTCATCTTGTAGTTCCAACATCAGATTTACATATTAAAGAAAAACTTAGAAAAACAAGAGATGAGGTTTTTAATCAAGCAATGAATATGGTGGAGTATAGTGTTGATCATGGATTAAAAGTTGAACTTTCAGCTGAAGATGGAAGTCGTAGTGATATAAGTTTTTTAAGGAAGATCTTCAATGAGAGCATAGTTATTGGTGCAAACAGAATTTGTGTTTGTGATACAGTTGGAATATTAACTCCAGAGAAAACCTATGATTTTTATTCTAAATTATCTGACCTAATAGTTCCTTTAAGTGTTCATTGCCATAACGATTTCGGTTTGGCTGTTGCCAATACTATATCTGCTATAAGATCAGGTGCAACTCAATTTCACTGTACAGTTAATGGGATTGGCGAGAGAGCAGGGAATGCATCTTTAGAAGAAACTGTAGTTTCATTAAATGCTCTTTACAATGATTACACAACAGATATTCAAATAAACCAACTATATGATACTTCACGATTAGTCGCACGATTAACTGGTGTTTATCTACAACCTAATAAGGCAATTGTCGGTGAAAATGCTTTTGCTCACGAATCTGGAATTCATGCCGATGGAGTGATAAAAAATTCAGCGACTTACGAACCAATAATGCCTGAAATATTAGGTAGAAAGAGAAAATTTATTGTAGGCAAACATATTGGTGTTAAAGGATTAAAACAAAGGTTAGATGATTTAAATATTAAATATAATATGAACCAAGTTAATGAAATCTTTAACAAAATTAAGTATCTTGGAGACTTGGGTAAGTTAGTAAGTGATGTTGATCTTCAGGCAATAGCTGATGAGGTTCTTGAATTTGAGCAAGAGAAAAAAATATCTCTTAAAGAACTTTCAATCGTTTCAGGTAACAAAGTCATTCCAACAGCATCAGTTAAACTTAAAATTAATGAAGAAGATATTTTAATAGCTGATGTTGGTGTTGGACCAGTGGATGCAGCTATTGGAGCTGTTAAAAAAGGAATATCTGATTTTGCAGATGTTGAACTTGTTGAATACCATGTTGATGCTATAACTGGAGGAACAGATGCTCTTATTGATGTTGTTCTTAAACTAAAGTTGGATGAAGAAATCATTTCTGCACGAAGCACACAGACAGATATTATTAATGCAAGTGTAGAAGCATATTTGAGTGGTGCTAATAGACTTTTAGAAAATAGAGAAAATAGATAATTTAATTTTAGTATAGCTTTTAAATATATTAAATGTGTTTAGAAGGTACACAGATTTTTAATCATAGGCATTAATATTCCATTTAAATCCTTATTTTTTAAATTTCTCACATTCTTTTTGTTCAATTATTATTTATTATATTAGGGTCTGTCTAACAATTATTTTCAGATGAAAAACAAGACCGTATACTTCTTTAAATTGAAAATGAAGCAAGTAATTTCTAAAAAACTTGAGTTGTTAGACATCCTCAATATGTGGATACACAATAATCACTCCTTACATAAAAACCATAATGATAGAGAATTAATAATTATAAATACATAAAAAAAATATTCTATCAAATATTAACATATTATCAAGAACAAACTCATATTTAAAGATATATATATAATAAACAGTGGATATACATAGCCAAGATGCAGCTATTACTTTTTTATCCATAATATCCCCCATAAAGTGAATTATATTACAATATAAAACTCAATGCTGTCAATAAGTCACCTTCTAATTAAAAATTCATTTATATAAAAAAACACAAGAAATTTATTGAAAGTAAAAATCATTAACATATTTTTCATAATATAAATGTATTGAATGATAATTACTTTACTTGAGTTCTTCAGAGAGTTTCTATTAAGCTATCAAAAATCACAATATTTTGATAAAGATCTTATAAATATTGAAACTCCCATAACTAACCTAATTTAGTAGTAGTATATAAAGGTGTCGATTATTGAAGGAGGTTGTAAAGTTTTGTGGAGTTTTTCTTTATATTGCTTCATTTTCCATGAATAGAGTTAAATATTCTAATAACCCTTCAATTACTGAAAATTTCCGATTTCATGATTATAACTCTTTGATTTTCGGTAATTGTAGTGTATTCACTTTTAGTTCCTGATTTTTTAGTTTTACTATAGTGTTATTCTGCCTGATTCGATGTTCTAAGTATAAATTGTCATCAGCGAACTGAATGAATCTTTTAAAGTTAGAAATTATCTTTTTCGTCAGAATTTTTATTATTGCAGATGGTAATCTATCATATCATGCCTAATAATGGATTATATCTATTTAAACATTCTTTTTCATCATATAAGTTCTGAATATATTATTTTTATGTGTTTTCCGTGAATACACTATTTCTTCAGCTATACCTTTTTAACTTTTATTTTGTATCTATTTTAAGGAAATATTATTTAACAGTATTATATTAGATATATTGAGATTTAAGAAATTGTCCACATATTTTAGCCAAAGTCATCAACTTAACGATTTTTATTTTTAAGACTATAAAATTGATTTATATATTTTTTCATGATTTCAAATAAATTGCAAATTTTTTTATATAAATTTGTTTAATTTTTTATTAAAATATTTAACAAGATTTCTTAAGTTGATGACATTGACATTTATCCTTATTTAAAACACTTTAAATTGCAGCTCGCATAATAAAGTCTCGCTCACACAGTAGAGCCATATTATCTTTCACTTTATCAAATGCTCCTTCCTTTTCACAGAACCAAACTATATATTCTTTAGTTCCATGCAAATCAACTTGAAATGTCACTTTATGATTAAATTGAGCTAAATAGTCCAATAATTCTTTATTAAAATAATAGCCATTTGTTATTATACCAATTAAATCAATAAAAGAGCTAAAAAATCTGCAATGGGTAAAAATATGAGAAAAGTATCTGATCGTTAGTTTGAGATGAGAGATTAAAATGTTAGAATCAAAGCTAAATGGAAAAACCAAAGACAATTTATATGAGAATATAAGTAAACTAAAAGAATTATTCCCAAAAAATAGTAACAGAATACAAAATAGACTTTAATAAATTTAAACAACTATTTTCTGGTGAAATAGATGAATCCGATGAAAGATATAATTTTACTTGGTATGGAAAAAGTATGGCGATAGTTGAAGCTCAAAAACCTTCTGCTGTTAGTAGTGATTTACAATATTCTACAACACATAGAGAAATTCACACCCACATAGTGTATAAGTTAGATACAATTGATGCTTATAAAATGGATCTGATTAAGCAAATTAAAGTTGGCTCTTTTGAATCACTTGACTATTACAATAAAGCATATTTAAAATTTGTCTCTGTTGATAATAAAAAGTCACCTATAACAGCTAAAATTGAACTTGATCAATATAAAATGGAAGCACTAAAAGAAAAATTTTAACGGTTAATCAAGGAGATGATTTATCAAGTACAAGATTAGGAAACCGCGAAGTTTATAATGGTTATGTGATTAATGAAATTTATTGTGGAGAAGGTAATGAATTTGTTCTTTTACTAATAGGGAAGATATTTTAAGGTTAGGAAAAAATTGGAGATATGGATGATTCTATTATTAAAAAGCATCAAATAACTAAAACCATTTAGATAAGGAGGCTCAATTAAATCAAAAAGGAATTAAAGTTTTAAGTTTATTTTTTATTGATAAAGTTGAAAACTATAGAACTTACGATGATGGAACTCCTCGAAAAGGACATTATGCTAAAATTTTTGAAGAAGAATATAATAAATTAATTAAACTTCCTAAATATAACACTTTAACTAAAGATGTTGATTTAGAAATTCCTGCCCAAAAAATTCATGACGAATATTTCTCAGTTGACAAAACTGGTAAAAAGAAAGGACAATTTACAGACACTAATGGCAATACTAAAGTCAATGATGATACTTAATCTCATAATAATCAAGTAAAATATCTTTATTTATTAAAGATAAAAGAACAAAAGGATAGGTTAGAACTAACAAAAGAGTTTATTTAGATGAGAACTTTAAGAATTTTTAGGATAAAATAAATCACAAAACTACTTATTCTATTGATTATTTTCATGAATCTTTAAGTGATTGGACAGTTTTCCAGGATTTTCTCACAGTATCTGGAAGTCCATCATATCCACATTTCTTTAAAAATTCAATAGTTTTAGAATCACTTGGATAACCTGAACCAAGATCTCCAATTTTTCTATATTCTTTTTTTAACTCATCTATAATTTCATCTCTTCTTTCTTTTGCAATTATTGATGCTGCTGCAACAGGCAAATGATTATCATCAGCTTTATGCTCTGCTATAACTTCTATTTGTGAGGTATTTTCAAGAAAAGAAGCACATTTATTTTTAGCCCTTTCAGGTTTAACATCAAAACTATCAAGAATTATTCTATCATAATGATATTCATTTAATTGATTAATTATTTTTTGAATAGCTATTTCCTCAATATTATTCAAAGTCATAGTTTCTCTTAAAATATCTATATCTTTTGCTTTTATTTCAACAATAGTATAATCAAAGATTTTTTTTAATTTTCTGGCTAAAACTTTTCTTCTTTGGGGAGTTAATCTTTTAGAATCTTTAACACCCATTCTACTAAGCATTATTTCTTTTTCTTGAGGAACGATTATTCCAGCAACAATTAAAGAACCTATAACTGAACCACGCCCTGCTTCATCAATTCCTAAAGTTTTCATAATAACAAATCTCTAATTTATATTTATCATAATAGTATTTACGTTAAATTAAAGTTATATATTATCTTATTTAACTTTGTTAACATTATATATTTCATTACATTTTTAAAAATATCCAATATATCTTTTTAAATTAAAATTTGGACAATTTTAAGAATAATTTTTAAATAAAATTTTATTATTTTTTGTATTGAATAAAAGGAATAAGAGCAAGAAATAAATCATAAAATTAATATATTTAAAGATGCATATCTAAAAAGAAGAAGTAAGAGAAAAATTGAGAGATTGTTATAAGATTTAAGAAACTTAGATTTTGCATATATGTTATTCCATTAATATATGATCATAATATATATTATAATTTTAATATATTATGATCTTAATGAATTATGACCCTAAGATCTATTTGAAACCCGCTAATCTAACTTCAGGTTCTAATGCTCTTGGTTCAGCTGCCACAATAGCTGCTCCTTTTGCAACAACAGTTATTGGATCATTGGAAATTTTAACTGGAATTTTAAATTCATCACAAATCCTTTCCCTAAGACCTCTTAATTGTGAGCCTCCACCAACAGCTAATGAATTATGATACACACCAGCTATTAATTCTGGAGATAATCTCTCTAAAACTTGATTCAATGCAACAACAATCTCAGAAATTATTGGTTCTACAGCTTCAGACACTAACTCAGAATCGATTACAATCTTTTCAGGTCTGTTCGTTTTAACTGATTTTCCTATAGTTTCCATAGTTAAAATTTCTAAATCTTCACTATTTTTTACTAAACCAACATTCATTTTAGCTTGTTCTGCTTCATGAATTCCTATTTCAACATCAAACTTATCTTTTACAAGTTTCACTATATTGTTATCAATATCATCTCCACCCCATCTAACAGTTTGAATATCAGTTATTCCTCCTAAGGAGATAATAACTAAATCTGTTGAACCAGCACCAATATCTATTATTAAAATCCCATTTGGTTCAGCAATAGGTAAACCAGCACCAATAGCTGCTGCTAATCCTTCACTAATAACTAAAACAAAATCTGCTCCAGCTTTTCTTCCAATTTCTTCTGCAGCATTTTTTTCAACTTCAGATGAGTCTCCTGGAACACCGATGACAATTCTACCGACTTTTTCTCCTTCTTTCCTCCCGATTTCCATTGCTCTTATTAATAATGCTTGTGCTTGAACTACACTCTCAATAACTCCTTTTTTAAGGGGTCTAAGAGCTACAATATCTTCTGGTGTTCTACCTAACATTAATTTAGCTTCTTCACCAACAGCTAATACTGATGATGGATCATTTTTTTTAACAGAAACAACAGAGGGAATTTGATATAGATCAAACTTGTCTCCTGATGGCTTAGCAACCACTGTATTTAATGTCCCTAAATCAATGCCTAAACTATTTACACCATTTCCCTGTACTTTATTCGTATCAATTTTATTTTCATCTTTATTAGAACTAAATAAACCCATCATATCTTCCTCTAAATTTTTATTCATTAATCAGCATATAAACTATAATCTTAATAACTATTTAATCTTACAAAGTATTCTGATAAAGTATTCATTTATTATTAGATTATTTAATTATATACATTTAATTTATTTTACAATGTATTTGCACAATATCAATTTTTTTATAATAGTTTAAATTTTTTACAGAATGATTTTTACTACAATTATTAAAAATATAATAATTGTTTCAAAAGATTAAAGTGTTATGAACTATTCAATATAAATTTTATTAAACAATTGTATTTAAATATTATACAAACTTAATATACTAAATATCATATAACTTCAATCAAACATTCTATTTTATTGGTTGAATTTTTTATTTATTTAAATTAATTTATTTATTTGAATTAAAATAATCTTTAATATCTTTAAGACTTTTTATAAATACTTTATTAGATTTAGCTATCTTTTCAATGTCTTCAATATATTTATCATCATCTACAGATATGAGAACCGTTGATAATACAACATCGCTCACATTAAACAAAGGAGACACAATAGCTTTTAAAGAATCAGGAATAAAGTTCATACTTAAATCTGTTTCTATAAATCCTGTTGTTTTATCCTCCAATAAAATTGAAAAACGAGCTTTTGTCTTCTCTGCATCCCCAGCAAATTTTTTTATAGTTTCCTCTTGAGCAACTAAAAACATCAAATTAGGTTCATTTACTACATAAAATGGAGCTATTCGTATATATGCTCCTCCTTTATCTTTACTAATATAACTTAATTCTCTTATATTCTCAGAATATCCAAAAATTAATATAAAATCAAACTTTTTCCTTATGAAAGACTCTTTAATAACAATATGCTCTCTAAAAACAACTTTCACTCTTTTTTTCGAAGCAATTACAGAGTAAGTTACTTCATTAATTAATTCTTCATTTCCAATGATTGCACACCATAACTTTTCTGAATCATTTTCAGAAGAAACTTTTGCAGCCTGCCTTAAATCTCGAAGTTTATTATTAATCAAACTATAACCCCATTAACATTCTGTTTAATTTTGTCTATTAAAAAATAATACTCCATAATCCACTTAATTATACAGTGATAAATAAATATAAACATTATACGGCCCATAAATTACATAAAATTCATTGTATAATCAATTAGCAAGTTGTAAAGTAGTATAATACCATAAAACACACAGCACAATATTATATTTAAGTATAGTCCAATTAAATAAGCAAATATTAGTTAGAAATAAATTAAAATTATTTTTGCAAAATACAATTAATTTTAAATGATACAAATTATATAAATTTTATAATATTATAAGTTATAACTTTTTATATTAATAAACTTTACCTTAACAGTTTTTTATCTTAAACATTTTTTTATATAATTTAGAAGAAACTTTTAACAAGAATTTCATTCCCTAAATTCTTCATGCCTTCGAAACCTATTAACTTGTTTAATATATGCCAAAGTGCAAATTCATTCCCTAAATTCCTCATGCCTTCGGAACAACAGAAATTTCATTCCCTAAATTTCTCGCTTTGTTCGAAACAACGAGAATTTCATTCCCTAAGTTCCTCATGTCTTCGGAACCAAAGCTTTTCTAACTTAAGAAGTTAAGTTTTATCAAAAGTTTTCCTTAAAAAATAAAGTTAGTCTTAAGAAATACTTTTATAGTTTATATTGTTTTGCGAATAAAAAAATAAATTCATAAAGCACCGTATAAATAAAAATATTAATTATAGCCAATATAATTTTAATTCAAACATTTTATTCAAAAAAAAAAATGAATAAAAAAAATACTCTATTTCTTAGGCCAAGTTAATATCTTTGGAGCTTTGACATCTTTAACTTTATCCCTAAGTATTTGAGACCAATTTTCTTTATCAAAACCTTTTTGAGCTAAAAATCCAAAAATCCATCTTGTTAAGCCTAAACCCGTGCAGCCAGTCCATATTTTATCTTGGTGTGCTTCTTTAATAGAAAATCCTTGAACAAAATGAGTTCCATGATTATTTCCTGAAACAGCAGCAACTCCTTTATCTTGACCTGGTACTTTAAGTCTCATTTCATACTTCGGAACTTCTGGAAACTCAATACCTCTATTTTCCATTTTTCTACCTTCAAGATAAAATGGATCATCACCAATTTCAATATACCATTCAAGTTCTAAATCATTTGCTAACTCTTGAGATAGTTTAATAGTTTTGTCTCTTATTTCATCTGTTTGTTCTGGTGTACCTAACCAAACCATCTCTATTCTTTGAAATTCATGAACTCTATCAATACCTTTTGATCCTCCAGACTCCCATCTATATGTCCAACCACTTTTATCATATAATTTTATTGGAAGTTCCTCTCTTTCAATAACTTCATGAGATAAAAACTCATAAAATGGTTCACACTGGGCAGCAGCCATAACATAACTTGGATCTTTTAATCCATCTTTAAGTAAATCCATCGGAATTTCGTGAGTAATTGACAACTCGTTTTTAAAGTTAGTAAAAATTTCTGGATCTCTTTTTGGTGCACTACAATAATACATACCTTCAGGTAATCCTTCAAGATATCTCATTTTTTTAAGAGTGCTGAACGGAATCAACTTTGGAAATAATGCTTCATAAAAACCTAATGGATCAACAATTCTTTCAATAAATAGCTGTTCAAAACCCCTTTGTAATGCAGTCATCTGAGGACCATAAAACCACTGCCCTCTTCCAGGGAATTCTTTAATCCAACCTAAATCTTTAGCCATTTTAGTAACATCATCTTCAAAATAAGTTTTAAATTTAGGGCTTCTTGCAACAACCTCACCTGGAGTGTGTTTATTTATAACTGTATAAGTTAAATCCTTATCTCCATCAGTTATATTAATTCCATTGCTTAAATTATCTTTTTCACAGATTATTTTCTTTATAACACGATTAACAGTTTGTTTTCTAATTGCAGACTCATCTACATCCTTTAACAAAATTATTATCTTGTCATCATCATTCCTAACTTCCTGGATATATTTGCTAAATTCTTCAGCAACAACAGTATCAATCTCATATTTATCAATAGGAAGTATTAATTTATAATTCTTAATATTAATACCTCTAATTCCCAAATGATACTTTTTACCAAGCAAATTAGTTAAAGGATTTTTAAGTCTAAGCAAACCATCATGTGAGCGAACTTTAGTTCCAGATTCTATTGTTAAATTTAAATCATAGCCATCTAAATTCCAATTAGTAATCTTTGCTCCTGTATCTTCTTCACCTTGTTTTATTCCTTTAAGTAAAATTTTTTGGTTAGCTTCCTGAATGAAATTTTCTATATCTTCTTTTGCAATTTCTGCATTCTTATTAAAATTAATTGTTCCTTCAAGTATAAACTCCATATTCTCGCCATGATATTAATTATTAGATATTATGAAATATTAATTATTAGATATTAAACATAAATAAGCTTTAAATTAAAAGAGTCTTATAGGCTCTTGATAATTTTTTAAGATAAATAAAAAAATTTAATAAAAAAATAAAAAAATAAAAGATATTGAATAAAAATTTTATCCTAACATTTAAAAAGAGATAACATTCCTAAAAAACAATTATTCCAAAAAAAGTTTTAAATATTATTAAACAGGTTAAATATTGGTAAAACAAGAATTAGAATATTAGTCAAGTATAAATTAAAGTATTGATCAAATAGAAAGTTGATTATCACCAAAAATATACTATCCCATCAAGATGCTAATCTTTATTCAATTATATTTAAATTGGATTCCAAGATTTTTTCAACTGTTAATTCAGAAAAAATTAAATCATCTGTCGTGGATAAAAATGTTCCTAAAGAATCCGAGCTTAAATTGAAATCAATGACATTATTTTCAATTGATGAATGTAAAAATCCCTCATTATCCACTTCAAGAGATTTAAAAGCTATCTTCGCATTTTTATTCTCATTATATTCCACTTGAATTTCAGCTTTAATTTTCATACATACCAATAGACTATACCATTTTTATAAAATTATTAGATATATGATCTATAAATAATTATAAAAATTATTTATATTATTTCATAATATTAATTTCTAATACTAAATTATATGTCTAATATTATTTATTTCTAATGTTTATATTATTTATTTTTTTATTAAACTTATTTATCTCATTAAATATAATTACTTTGGGAACAATGAAAAAATAATAAAAATTTTTAATGAATAATAAATAAGCTACAATTATATTTATTAAATTAAAAATAAGTGGATTAAACTAAATACTATGGATTAAACTAAATTTTGCTCTTTTTTAGTGAAAACTAAGGTAGATAAACTTATTGTGATTAATGCAAATAATATCAGTACAACTAAGTTTAAATACAAGGGTAAATTAGAACTATTTAATATAACTCTTCTTAAAGCATCAACACCGTAGGTTAAAGGATCTAAGTAAACAATAAAACTTAACCAATCTGGAACTTCATTAATAGGGAACAAAGCACCACTTAAAAGGAATAATGGCAATACTATAAAAGTCATTATCAAATTAAATCCTTCAGTACTCTCCATAAAAGAAGCTATTAATAAACCTAAGCTTGATAAGCCAAGAGATATTAACATACAAAATAAAATAGCTAAAATAAATGTGAAAACATTCATTGAAACATTAACAAGAAAAGAAAGTAATAAAAGAATCCCAGACTGTAAAATGACACTTGTACTTATTCCTAAAGCCTTCCCAAAGATTATTGATGATCGTGATAATGGAGCCACCATAATTTCCTTTAAAATCCCATATTGTTTATCAACCAATATTCCAACTCCACCTAAAATAGATGTGAAAAGTATTGATTGTGCTATTATTCCAGGGAATATAAATGATTGGTATCCTACTGTTAAACCTAATTTAATTGTAGAACCCAGACCTACTCCAAAAATCAGTACCCAAATAAGTGGAGTTACAACTGAAGTTATAATCCGAGACTTATAACGAACCGTCCTTTTTACCTCCCTTAACCATATTTGATATATTCCTTCAAGTTCACTCATTTATATCTAACCTACTATTAACCTCAACAAATCACTTGAATTTAGCAAGTCATTGTTAAATCAATTTAAAAAAAAACATTTAATTTACTTATTTATTTATTAATATTATATCCTGTGTATTTAATAAACACTTCTTCCAAACTTGGTTGTTTTAATTCAATAGAGTCAATGTTTAAATTATTATTTTCTGCAATATGAACAATCTCTGGAATTAATTTAGCACCTTTATCAACCAAAATTCTGATTTCAGAACCATCAACCATTAACTCATTAACAAACAGTTGATTTTGAAGAATATTTTTTAATTTATCATTATTAAGACTTTTCAAAATTATTGTATCATTTTTTAATTCGGCTTTTAAATCACTTGGAGAACCAGATTTTATAAGTTCTCCATGATCTAGAATAGATATTTCATCACATAAACTATCAACTTCTTCAAGATAATGACTTGTTAATAGAATAGTAATATCAATAACATCTTTTAAATTCTTAATATATGACCAAATACTCTCTCTTGTTTGAACATCAAGTCCTAAGGTTGGTTCATCTAAAAATAAAACTTTCGGAAGATGAATTAATCCCCTCCCTATTTCCAACCTTCTTTTCATACCACCAGAATAGTTTTTTACTTGTTCATCAATTTTATCTCCAAGATCTATTAAATCTAATATTTCATTAATACGATCTTGGCGAATATCTTTCTTAACTCCATAAAGAGCAGCATGCATTTCAAGGTGTTCTCGGCCAGTTAAAACATCATCTAAAGCCCTATTTTGGAAAACAATCCCAATTGATCTTCTAACATTGTTTGGCTCCTTAACAATATCATATCCATTAACAGTAGCTGTTCCTTTGGTAGGAGAAAATATGGTACATAGCATAGAGATTAATGTGCTTTTTCCAGCACCATTTTGACCTAATATTCCATAAGCTGAATTTTTAGGAATTTTCAAATTAATGCCATTAATAGCTCTAAAACCATCATAGTCCTTAGTAATACTCTTTGTTTCAATAATATACTCTACCATACTATTTTTTAGCCTCTAACTAATAACTATTTTATATAATAAAATCTAAATAATATAAAACTTCAAATTATATAAAATATTTGAAAATAGATAAATTTAATTATTAAATAAAAAAAATGAAAAAAATATTATAATTTAATTTTCACATCTAAAGCACTTGAACCTTTTTCATAAACAAAAATAGGATTTATATCAAGCTCAGATATTTCTGGGAAGTCCAAAGTTAGTTTAGCTATTCTCTTAATAGCTTCTTTAACCTCAATAATATCACTTGGAGCTTCACCTCTAAATCCTTTAAGTAATTTTGCAGCTTTAGTCTTTTCAAACTGAGCATCAATTTCGTCAGAAGTTATTCCTTTAGCTAAATTAAATGCAACATCCTCAATAAGGTTCACATAGATCCCACCCATACCAAAAGCAACCATAGGACCAAATTGTTTATCTCTAATCATACCCACAAGTACTTCCTGTCCATTTGGCATCATCTTCTGCACTTCCACACCATCAGGAGTGATATCAGAATGTGCATTTTTAGCATTTTTCATGATTTCTTCAAATACTTTCTCAGCTTCTTGTTTATTTTCAATACCCACCTTTACACCACCAATATCTGATTTATGAAGTATCTTATCAGATGCTATCTTTAACACAACAGGGAATCCCATTTCTTCAGCTACTTCACCTGCTTCTTTTGGAGTAGTTGAAAGGATTATTGGCGCAGCAGAAATCCCATAGGCTTTTGCCACAGCATAAGCCTCACTACCAAGTAAAGTATCTCTTTTATCCGATTTAACCTTATCAAAAATATTTTCCACGATTTTTTTATCCACATCAGTGATTCCAGCTATTGGATCATCGTATTTTCTATTTTGAACACTGTTAAATCTTTCCAAGTAATCCATTACTTTAACAGCAGTTTCTGGGAAAACATAAGTTGGAATATTGTTTTCTCTTAAAAGCTTATCTGCATTTACAAAAGATGGTCCACCCATATTTACAACAATAACTGGTTTATTTAAATTCTTTGCTCCATCAATTAAAGCATTAGCTATTCCATCAGGATCAGCAGATGCAGTTGGACAAATCATTACAACAAGACTATCCACATCATCATTGTTTAAAACAATGTTTAATGCTTCTTGATACCTACTTACAGGTGCATCACCTAAAACATCAATTGGGTTTTTCACACTACCCTCATCTGGAACAACTTCTTCAAGTTTAGCTGTTGTTTCATCATCAAAATTGACAAGATTTAAACCGTGTTTTTCCATTGCATCAACAGATACAACACCTCCACCACCAGCATTAGTAATAATTGCAAGATTACGTCCAGTTGGAATAGGACACATTGAAAAGGCCAGAGCAACATCAAACAATTCATCCATAGTTGTTACTCTGAAAATACCTGACTGTCTAAATGCAGTATCAAATGCCACATCACTTCCAGCTAAAGCACCAGTATGTGAAGATGCTGCTGCTGCTCCAGCTGCACTTGAACCAGATTTTAAAACAACCACAGGTTTTTTATTTGAAACATCTCTAAGCGTTCTTACAAAATCTTCATCATCAGATATAGATTCTAAATAAGCTATTACAACTGCAGTTTCACCATCATCAGCCAAAAACTTTAAAAGTTCAATTTCACTAACTCCAGCCTTATTTCCAAGACTTATAACCTTAGAAAATCCTATACCAGCAGTCACACTCCAATCTATAATAGCCACCATCATTGCACCACTTTGAGAAATAAAAGCAATATTTCCTTTAGGTGGCATCATCTGTGAAAAAGATGAATTTAAAGGAGTATGAGTATCAAGTGTTCCTAAACTATTAGGACCAATTAGGTTAATATTATACTTTTTCAAAAGACTTACCATTTCTTCTTCAAGCCTTATGCCTTCTCCTCCAACTTCCTTAAATCCTGCAGTAATCACAACCATATCTTTAACACCAATTTCCCCACACTCTTCAATAGCCTGGTTTACAAAAGGTGAGGGTATAGAAACAACCACAAGTTCAGGTACTTCTGGTAAATCCCCAACATTCTTATAAGATTTAATGCCTTGAATTTCGTCAGACTTAGGATTTATAGGATATATTTTTCCTTTATAACCTTCCTTTACAATGTTATCTACAATAATATATCCTACTTTATTTTCAGAATTGGATGCACCTATTACAGCCACAGATCTTGGATTAAACATTTCACTAAGACTATTCATAAAAAACACTCCTTTGATTGCTAATTTTTAAGTTATTTTTAATAGTTCTTATTTTTAAGAGTTTATTATATTATTCTTATGTTATATATTTAATTATTTATATTAAAAGATTTAATAAGTTAGAATAAATAAAATATTGAAAATAAAAATAGGAAAAGAAAAAATAAGCAAAAATTAAATACTTAACTGTTTGCAGATACATCAATCATCCTTTCAATAGCCCTTAACGATCTTTTAGCTATTTCACTATCAACATTAACCTGAAATTCCTCATTAAAAATAGCTTTTTTGATTTTATCTAAACTATTAAGTTTCATAGTTTTACAAATTCCATCATCAAGAAGAGGAATAGCTATTTTATCTGGAAATTCTCTATTTATCCGTGTTATAAGATCCACCTCTGTCCCAATTATAAATTCCTTGTTTTTAGAGTTTTTAATATGGGAGATCATACCTCCAGTACTCAAAATAGCATCAGCTATATCCTGAACTTCAATATCAGCTTCAGGATGAATTAAAACCTCAGCATCAGGATACATTTCTTTTTTAAATATTACATCCCCAACATTGAACATCTTATGAACATAACAATATCCCACATCAGGAATAGCTATTATTTCTTTATCTGTTCGCTTATCCACATAACCTGTTAAGTTGTTATCAGGACCAAAAAGGATTTGATCACTATCCAAACTATTAACAACTTTAACTGCATTCGAAGATGTGACCAAAATATCAGCCTCTGCCTTTGCCTCAGCTAAAGTGTTAACATACAATGCAACCTCAGCATCAGGATACATTTCTTTTGCTTTTAAAACATCACTGGCATTTAACATGTGCGCCATTGGACATTCAGCACTATAATCTGGAATCAGGATTTTTTTATCAGGATTCAAAATAGCAGCAGTCTCTGCCATAAAGTCAACACCACAAAAAATTATTAAATCATTATCCTCAATTTCAGATGATTTAATACAAAGTTCCAATGAATCCCCAATAAAATCAGATATTTCCTGAATTTCTTTTGGTTGATAGTTATGTCCAAGGATAATCCCATTTTTTTCATTTCTCAAATCAATAATTTCCCTTTGTAAGCTATTTAACATTTAATCAACCACATTATTGTTTATTAAAAGATAAAGAGAATAAGACAACATGATTATCTGAAATTAAATTTTATAAAAGTAGATTAAAAAAAATAAAAACTTCCATTCAATGCATAAATTAAATAATAGCTTTAATGATGTCCTAAAATATAGACTTAAAACTAAAGTTTATAAAACAAAAACGATATTTTGTAATATTTTACAGCTTTTTATTTAATTAATATATCTAAAGTTAAAGTCAATCTTTAAGCATTTCCTAAGTTCATTCAAAAACAAAAACTTTTATTTTTGTTTAACTTGAAAAAGGTTTGATTTTAAAAAGTATTATTAATTAATTATTTATTATCCTAACTCTTAAAACTGTCAACATATATTAAATAGAGAGATAATAATAAATTATTAATTAATAGGAAACAGTGGCAGGGAAAATACTCATTAAATGAATAAGAGAGAGTTTGGCAACAAAATGGAATTCCCATAGATAAAATCCATAGTACAAAAAAAACCAAAACAACAACAGGCTTAACTACTGGGATCGAAACGAGACCAGGTGGAAC
>JAISTD010000009.1 GCA_031272765.1 Candidatus Methanovirga australis
TGGTGTAAGTGATAGGATGAAAAAAATAGTAAAATTAATTGGAATTTCAATAAAAAGAAAGCAGACAAAAAATTATCAAAATACTATATTTAATACCCAAAATTAAGTTGTCTTGACAATAGTTTATGACATCAATATATTGTTTATAACCATTTTTATAATTAAAATAAGAATATTTAATAAGTTATTAAAAATATAGATATTTTATAAAAAAGAATAAAAAAATTAAAATTTTGTCTTACACTATACATTGGTTAATTAAGAATAAAATTATATTATAGGTTATATATCAAAAAAAAAGTAATTAAAAAAAATAGAAAATTAAAAAATAGTTAAATATTAAGTTTTAATTGATTCTAATTTACTTAATATTTCCCAAATTAATGTTCTTGCATGGACAGGAATATTTGGATCATTACTTATATTATCCAATATTATAGTGATTATGGTAAAGTTTATAAATAACTTATTATAAACTGTTTATCATGAAAATTAATAATTTTAAAGCATATCATGCTCCAAATATTATGAAAGTACCTAAAAGTCAGAAAATTCTCATCAAACATTATTACAATAGATGAAATAATAGATATTATCAGGAAAAGTCATGATTCTGAGATCGTGAAAAAACTAATTTTTTATAAAAGCTCTGTATGAATTTAAAACAATAGCTGAAGCTACTGAAATAATAGGTTACAGATATGAATCTGGTCTTAGATGGTTAGAAAACTGGAATGAATCTGGAATTAATGGAATAAAACACAATTTGGGTGATGGTAGACCATCGAAACTAACAGAAGACGGCAAAAAAGAACTTAAAGAAGATATTATAAAATTTGGTTTAAAGACTACTAATCAAATAAAAAAGCATATAGAAGATAAATGGAATATAGATTATGCAGTATCCTGGTTACCAACTGTTTTAAGAAGTGTTGGTGCTAAATATGGGAAACCCTACATCAAAAATATTGAAGAAGGAGAACACGCCGAAGAAATATATTCATAACCAAATAAGAGAAATAAAAAAAGAGTTAAAAAAAGAAAAAATCTACAAAAAGACCTTATTTTCGTTTTTATGGACAAGATCATATTCAAAATAAAGATAATATCACAAAGAATCCTGGTATTTTGAAGAAAAATATAATTGAAAAAAATTTATCAAAGGAAAGAGCCAATACAATAATTTTATTATGCTCCAAATGGCGAAAGTCATATAGAATTCTTAGAAAAATCATAATAAAGAGTGTATAACATGGACTTTATTCAATTTTTTAAAAAAAACGAAGGAAAAACATGTATAATGTTGTTAGACAATTTTTCATCACATCATTCAACGTATTTCACTTTAAATGCTAAATTTAGAGGTGTTAAGCTTATTTTTAATGCTCCACGCACTCCTAGATTGAATCCTGCAGAAACTCCTATAAAAGAAATAAGACGATATTTATCACCTAATATCCTTAAAAACATTAATAAAATAAAGGAAAAAGTTGTTGAAGGTTTTGAAAGATTTTTAAAACAGACAAAATGTGCTAAAAAATGGATACAACAACATTGGAACTTAATCCACTAAAATTGACAAACTTTACCAAAATCATTATAAAATCACCTCACTTACACGAACAGTTAACTCTTTATCCTCTTTGCTTAAAATTTTATTGGATTCATCAGCTGCTCTCCTTATATTTCTCGGAACAGTTGTATTTTCCATAATATGTTTCAATATTCCAGAAACATCATTTAAAATAGATTCTGTCGTTAAATTACCTCCAAATTATATTTTATCAAAATTTAATTAATAAACAGCTTTCAATAATTAATAATCAACTATCAAATTATTATTTTGAATATTCAAAAAATAAGAATTAATAAAATTCTATTTATTATTATACTCACTTAATTGAATTATACTTCTTTACTAAGTATATAATATTTATTTATGAAGTGAATGATTTTAAACATTTTTTTTAGTTTTTATATAGTATATAACTTAATACTATTTTTATATAAAATTTAATATATAAACTTAATAATACATAATTATATAAGTAAATAATATTAAAATTATTCAATATATAATTTTTTAAAATATAATTTTTCCATTAAAATATCTAAGAAATTTTAATTTTATAGAGATTGTCAATTAGATCTTCAAATTGAAATTTGACCAATTTAAGAATAAATTCTTAATAAAATAGTTATAATTATTGGTAAAATAGTATAAACTATAATTGAATATTTAATAAAAGTTATATCTTGAGTATAGAATAAGTTTAACAATATTTTATACTTTATTGCATATAAATCTTGTGGTTAAACTGAGATTCCAAGAATTCTTAATACGAATGCTTTCATTGACAATACTACAATTAAATTTATATATACTAATAACATATATTATATAGAACTATCTTTAAAGATTAACTAAACTGAAAATGTCTTCAATATAACCATATATGAAAGTTAGTTGTAGAAATATATTAATTGATATCAATATTCTTTACAAAGATAAGAAGGAAACTCAAACTTATTTGTTCATACTGCACAGGTATTTTAATTGAGAGTAAAAGATATTATGAAAACTATTATAAATGCAACTCTTGTGGAACCATAGTTGAGGAAGATGCAATCTTAACTTATTTAGATCAAAAAATTATCAATATTTTCTTAGACAATAGTAATGTAGAACTAAGTGATTTCGGTTCAGAATATAGTTATATTATAGTGATAATGGTAATGTTTATCAATTATTAATCTAACTATTTCTTATAAAAATTCTCTAAATTAAATTTGAATAGATTATGTTGGATATTGATATTTTATAATTGACAAACTTTACCAAAATCATTATAATCTGTTTTTTGAGAGTATTATTAAACACATTGAAGATTATGAAACAAAAATAGATTTCCGCATTGTTGGAGAGTTTATTGAAGCAATATTATCATCAGACAATATTTTTATTTATGGTGTTGGACGTTCTGGATTGGTAGGGAAAGGATTCATTGAAAAATTAGTCAATTTGAATTTAAAATCATTTTTCTATGGTGATATTCAGTCTCCAACTATTAAATGTTCTGATTGCTTAATTGCACTATCTGGATCTGGGGAAACTAGATCAGTGCTAGAAAGTGTTGAAAGTGCTAAAGAGAAAGGATGTAAAATTTTATCACTTACTAATGATCTTAATTCTTCTTTAGCTAAATTGTCAGATGTGATATGGCTTATTGACGGAGAAGAACCTAAATCTGACATCGAATTTGAGGAAAGGTTAATAACTGGAGAATATATCAAATTAGCTCCCTTAGGTACTCTTTTTGAGTTAACTTCAATGTTTATTTTAGACAGTTTGATTGGGGAACTTATTTTAGTGTTAGGTGAAACTGAAGATGAAATAAAAAAAAGAAGATTTAACTTATATAAGTAATACAAATAATTGAACAGTTAATTAAAATTAATCCCACTCCTCTTTATTAAGTCTTTTTTCGAGTTCTCTTAATTTGATTTTTGATTCTTTATAGTTTGGTATGATGTTTTCCACTTCTTTCCAAAACTTCTCAGAATGGTTATGTTCTTTAATATGGCAAAGTTCATGGACAATCACATAATCTATCAAATCATCAGAAGCCATCATGAGTCTCCATGAAAAGTTAATGGAATTTTTTCCACTACAACTCCCCCATCTTGTTTTAGCTTTAGTAATTCTAAAATTAGACGGTATTAATCCTGTTTTTTCAATAAAGTAGTTTATTCTACCTCCAATGTGAAACTTAGCTATTCTTTTATACAATTGTATGATGCTTTGTTTAATCTGCTCTGAATCACATTTTTTGAATACATAGAATTTATTGTCCTTAAAACTGACATATTTTCCTTTAATAGGAATTATAGGAACATCTTCACCTTTTAGTTTTACAGTATCTCCAAAATTTAATTTAAAATCTTTTCTAACTTTATAATCCTTTGAAACTTTATCAATATGTTCTGTAATCCATTTTTCTTTAGAGTTCACGAATTTTTCTATTTCTAAATCAGATAAATTTAATGGAGATCTTATTTTAATACTTCCATCCTTATTTATACATATTGTAAGGGTTTTTCGATTAGAACGAATTATTCCATATTCCAAATTTATCATAATTAATCTCAATCATGTTTTTTTTATGAATTTTTAATCCTTTTTATAAATTTTTAATCTTTCTTTTTGAAAATATAAAATATTTTGATTTTCTTATTTTGAATAAAACTCGTTGATTTAATAAAAAAATGTAGTCATTATCTTTTTATTATTCTTCTAACTTCAATCTTTTAATTAAAAAATCTTTATCTAAAGATAATAAAAATGATGCTGCTTTTGGACCTTGTTTTTGTCCAAGAATAATCTTATAAATAACTTGAAATGCTTTCTGAGGTTTAAACTCATATTTATGGATTAACTCATACATTTTATCATGAAGATCTACATCTTTATTAAAGTCATTGTTTTCAATAAGAATAGCTAAACTTTTAAGGAATTCCTTTTCAACATCACTTAATTCCAATTTTGGAATTTTTTTAGAAACATTAAACTTAACAAACTTAGGAGCATAATCATCTAACCAATTAATAACATTATCCAATCTTTCTTTAAAGGCGGCGATCTCTTTTTCATCTAAGTCTTCAAAATTCTTATCTTTAAAACTATCACTTAACTGAGAATTCTTCTTTAAAATCTCAAAAATCTTTTCTAAGTTTCTTCCAGCTATCTGATATGCAACAATTAAAAATCTGCAAGGTGGTCTAAATGGAAGTTTATCATCCTTAGATATTTTAACTACTTCATATATTTCTTTAAATTTTAATCCCTCTTTTTCTGATGGTGATGGTTCTTCATCGTAATAAACCTTCTCAACCTTATCAAACTGTTCAATAAAATCTAAAAATTGCATTTTAGGTGAAAAATCCTTATGTTTCATAGGTTTACTTCTGAATATGAAATAATTAAGACTTTCGGGAGGTCCTATTGATAACCATTGCTTTGGAGTGAAAAACACGCCTTTAGATTTAGACATAGCATCACCATCTAAAGTAATCCATTCATAAGGTACAGGATACGGAGCAGGATAATTAAAAACTTCTTTTGAAATAATCTTACTTACATCATAAGAACCACCACTTGTTGCATGATCTTTTCCAAATGGCTCACAAGTAACATTGAAAATTTTCCATCTTGCAGCCCACTCAACTCTCCATGTAAGTTTACCATTACCCGTTTTAATATCTACTTCACCGTCATATCCACAATCACATCTATATGATACAATATCATTGTTATAATCATAACTGTAAGTAGTGTTTACTCTACCACACTTCTCACATATAGGATTGTAAGGTAACCAGTCATCATTCAAATCTTCTCTTCTATACTGATTAAAAATTTCTCTAATTCTTTCACTATTATCCAAAGCAGTTCTTATATAATCATTATACAAACCTTTTTTATAGGTTTCAAATAATGAATAGTGAGTTAATTCTATTCCATAATCATCTAAAACGTCGAATAATGGTTTTTCAAAGTGTTCAACAAAATTACTATCTTTTCCATCTGGAGATGGGATATTGTAATAAGGCATTCCAAGATATTTTTTAAATTCTTTGGGTAATGGGTACGGAACTTTTCTAAGAGGATCATAATCATCTGCCATCCAAATAGTTTCACAATCATTCTCCATTTCTCTTAATTTTTTTCCAACAGCATTTGCTATAAAAATATCACAGGAATTTCCTATGTGTATAGATCCTGATATAGATGTACCACTTGCAATAACATATTTTTCAACATCAATGTCATTTAAATCATTAGCTATTTTCTCAACCCAATGTTCCATTACATCACCATAACAATTATTTTTTCTTTCTTTTAGTAAATAATTTTGATTTTAAAATATAAATTTTAATATACAACTTTTAAAATATAATTCTAATATATTATTAAATATAGGGTGTTAGAAATTTAGTGAATTTTTGAGTATTTTCCATGCTTATTTCATGATGTAACATGATTCACATATATTGAAGTCTAAAAGTACACTGTGTTTAATCGTGAAAATTGAAATAAAATCAACATTCATTCTTAAATTTAAATAAAAGAACGTATGAATCTTGTAATTTTTCAACAAATCTTAAACAATTTTTTAAAGATTATATTCTAATAATAATCATTATTCTCTTATTAATATTATAAATACAATTTAATAAACTTTAAAAACATTAAATGATCCAATTTAATATTTAAATTTCATTTTAAAGCTTTTTAATGAGAGTTATTTTTCGCATGTTAAGCAAAGCTTATTTATTCATTTATTAATCATATTAAAACTTAAAATCAAGTATTTTAGTTTAAACTTCAATATAAAAATGTACTTTTAGAAAACAAGATATTTTACAACCTTGAAATATAACAGAAAAGGTTCGACAATGCTTCGATTTTTGCTCGAAATCTAACACCCTATATTAAATAATATCTAATATATGATTAAATAAAGTCCCTAATATAAAATTCTAAAAAATTTTAATTTTATAGATATTGTCAATTGTATCTTCAAATTGAAATTTGACTAATTTAAGAATAAATTTAATACAAAATAATTATAAATATCTAAATCAATTTAGTAAACATTCAAAAAAAAACAGAATAAACAGTTTAATAAGTGATTAGAGCTAAAACATACTACATGTGAAATATTTTCAAATAGTTTTGAATAAACAGTTTAATAAGTGATTAGAGCTAAAACTTAGAGAATAAAAATTTTAATTCTTTAAAGATATTATGAAAGTTTAAATTCTAATTTTTAAAATTAATAAATATATCCTATCCTCAATTATTTTAACTAATAATCAGAATGTATGTTTAATATATAATTATTATGATACAAATAATTAATATTATTTTTTAAAAAATTTGGCTCATGAGTATTTTTTGGCACATAGCTTTATATAGTACAATGTCATAATATATTAATATGAGTGTGAAGAATAGTATTAGAAAAATGGTGATTGATGAAGAAGAAGCTTTAGATATTTTTAGAAGTATTCATTGGTCTTATGGTGTTTACTGCCCTGTATGCAATTCGTTTGAAATAAGTAATCGTGGGAAAAGGGGTCGTACAAGAAGATACTCTTGTAAAGACTGTGGCACATTTTTCAATGATTTCACTGGAACTCCATTTGAAGGCAGCAAAGTTCCGTTTGGTCAAATATTATGGATATTAACCAATATCCATAACAAATCTGTTAAACAGATGGCTGAAGAACTGGGACTCAATCGTAAAACTGTTGCAAGATATCATAAACTAATAAGAGAACATTTATTGAAAAATAACATTGAACCATCGTTTGATGGAGAATTAGAGTTCGATGAAATGTATGTTAACGCTGGAAATAAAGGAGTTAAAAAAAAAAATTCCATTTGAAGAACCTCCAAGAAAAAGAGCATTAAAACGAAAAGGAACCTACGAAAAAGATAAACCTCCAATATTCACAATCGTACATAGAGAATCTAAACACACAATTTTACTTGTTTTAAAAAATCTAAGGAAAAAAGTAGAAGGAATAATAAATCGCTATGTTAAAAACAAAGCTACAATCTACACCGACGAATATAAGATATATAATAACATGAATAATCATGAAAAAGTTCTATCTCATTATACAGTCAATCATAGTAAAAAAGAATACGCTAATGGAGACGTTCATGTGAATAGTGATGAAAATAGACATTCTTTTCTTCGTAAGTTCTTAAGAATATTTAGAGGAGTTTCTAAAAAGAATTTACAAGGATATGTACTATTAGAACAATATAGAATCAATTATAAATCAGATTCATACGACATGATACTCCAAACAATAATAAGTAATGTGCCATGAAATACTCATGAGCCAAAAATTTATTAAAAATCATTTAAAAATAGAATCAATCAGTAGTATTATAAAATACAAATATCTCAAATATATTGAACAATTGATATATGCTTTATTATTTATTAAATTTATTAAACAATATTATTATTATTATTAAATAAGGAATATTATAATACTTATTAGTAAATATTCTTGAATATCTTTTAATGACATTTAAAATTATTTCCAATATGACAGATAAACTAACTTAGAAGTGTTGAAATGGATGATATTTATTTTATGAATGAAGCTATTAAAGAAGCTAAAAAATCTTTAGATGAAGATGGAATTCCTATTGGAGCAGTTTTAGTTAAAAATGAAGAAATTATAGGTAGGGGACATAATCGTTTAATTCAAAATGGTTCAGCTATTTTACATGGAGAATTAGATGCAATTGAAAATGCAGGAAGATTAACGGGAAAAGATTATGAAAATACAACGCTTTACACAACACTTTCACCGTGTCCAATGTGTTCAGGAGCTGTTATTTTATATAACATTCCACGAGTTGTAATTGGAGAAAATAAGACTTTAATGGGGGCAGAACAATTACTAAAAAATAATAATGTAAAAGTTGTTATTTTAAACCAGGAAGAAGCAGGAAACCTTCTAAAAGAATACATTAATAATAATCCTGAACTTTGGGAGAGTGAATTGGAAAAAGTAGGTTTTAAAACCACAACAATATGAAAATATAAATAGGATATCATCCGTTTTTAGGAGAGGTTAAATTTATAAGTTTTATATAGTAGGAGTATAATAACACTACAATGGCTTATCTCCCACGAATGCTTCAATAAGTGAATTAAAATTCTCTACCTCATATCTATTAAATTTTTCTTCAGTAACATAAACATAATCAAACTTAATATCTTGTTGAATAGAATTTATATCTTCACACCACTTTTCTAACCTATCAATTTTATTAATATCCTCAATAGCTTCAAAACCCTTTGTTTCCACAATGCAAATCTTATTCTCACTTATTTTAACAACAAAATCTGGATAATAATTAGAAATTTCACCATTTTTATTTTGATATTCAATATTAAAATGAACCGCCAAATAATTTTTTGTATAAGAAATAATATCTTCACATTTCTCTAAAAAAGTTGCAAAATCAATCTCAAAATTACTATCTCCAATAATATAGTTAAAAACACTTTTCTTGGAAATAATCATAACTTGGTTTTTAGCTATAAAAGGGCGAGTATCAGTGACTTTAATGTAATCTCTAATTTGAGATTTCCCAATATCCTGAACAATCAAATTATTAATAACTTTTTCAAATGTTTCAATTATAGATTTAATACTTGAAGGTTCAGATAAATTTTTAATGATATTTTTATCATTTAAATCTATAGGAGTCACGAATAAATAATCTTTTATGAACTCCTTTAATTTTCCATATAGTATATCATATCCCTCAAAAATTCTTAAATCTTTCATAATTGTTTGTGTAAAAAACCCAATAACAGTATTAGGATTCAAATTACTCTCATTTAATCTTGTAACATGAGAAATTTCATTATTGTGTAAATGTTTAAAGGTAATTTCCCTATCTTCTCCATATGTATACTGATTAATTGGTAACCTCTTGTGCTCCAAATTTGAAATGTCTAACTCTTGGATTTTAGAAAACTTTCTTATCATACGAGGGCTTAAAATAGGAATTTTTATATCCAATTTATTCATATCTTTTTCAGTGTTATCAGTATCGATTTCTATTATAATCGGTGATTTTGGAGCTGATTTTTCATTCATTTCTTCCATGTTAAGTGAAACTCCTTCTGATTCAATTGATTCTATAAACTCCATGAACCTATCAGTTCCAATCACACTAACCTTCTCATCAACAGTAAAATCCCTATACATTCTTCTAAGTCCACGCCCCAATGTCTGTTCAGGTAAAATATTTGATTTTGATGTGTATCCTCTCAAACCCACAATGGTAGTCACATTTTTAACATCCCAACCTTCTTTTAAAACCAGAACAGAAACGATGGCTTTATAAGGATTATCTAAACTATCAATATTATTTGCAGCAGCTCTCAACTTCTCTAACTCTTCTTTTTTCTTAGAAGAAGAAGTGTTTTCTGTAATTTCACCATTTCGTTTTGTATGAATAACTAAAACAGAATTTTTGAATTCAGAATAAGTACTTTCAAGATATTCTGCGACCTCATCACAATTTTTAGTATCATCAACCATGACAAAAAGAACAGCTTTTTTATTTAATTTTTCTTGCTGTCTATAAACTTTCTTCCATTCTTCATACCCTAATCTAAGATAGTCCTCATATTGTTGTGAATACTTAGCCGAAGTTTTTTCTTTTAATTTTTTTCTACTTTCTTTATCAGGTAAAACTGGAGTTTTAACAATTTTTTGATAAATAGCTTCAACCAAAGGATAATCACATATTGTTTGAGGAAAAATTGCACCATTATTCTTTTTAGGAGTGGCTGTAAAGTCTACTTGCATAGACAGTTTTTTATTCTTTTGAAGAAGGTTGTTATGAATATCTTCAATCGATTTAAACCATGCCAATTTTTTATCATGAATATGATGAGCTTCATCATTCAAAATCATCAATTCATCAATACTTCTAACAATAACATCTAAATCCAACTTTGATTCAGTTGTTGAACTTACAGGTCTTTCACCTAAAAAATAGTCTGATGTATCCTCATCATCGAAGGATGGTTCTTTTTTATTACTATCATAAACACGATGAATATTAGATAAAAATACATTTCCAGTCTTATTAACTATGTTTACATTATCTTGAATATGTAACTTTAATTGAAAATCATTTCTCCAGTCTTTACCATCAAAACCATTATCTGGAATGATTGGGTCAGTATAAAAAATTTTAAAACCATCAAAGTCTGTTTTAATTCTATCTAAAACAATGATATTTGGAGTTATAATCAAAAAATTTCTTGAAAGTTTTGAATTTATTTCGTAAAGTTTATGAAAATAAGACCAGGCAATAATTAAACTTAAAACCTTTGTTTTTCCACTTCCAGTAGCCATTTTAATTATAAAACGGTTCCAAGACTCTTCAAACATAGCTGGAGATATAGCATCACTACCATCAAATCTCAAAAGATCATACTTATCTTCAACTTCGGCAATTTCATGAAGATAAATGATGGTTTCAACCGCCTCTCTTTGAGCAAAATAATATTGAAAATTAAATAAAGTACCATCATCATTTGATATAAGGTGTTCTTCTTTAAACCAATGATTTAAAAGTGAAATACTTGTATCACTTGCACCCTCATAATTATTTTTTCTCCATCCATAAACTTTTTCACGAATTTTTGCAACTAAAGGAGGTAACAATTCTCCATAGTTCCTATATTTAAGCTCTCTCTCAGATGGAACCCAACGATATTTTGGATTGATAATTTCATAAGGTGACTGCGGAAATTCTGGATGTAACATAGTTATCCCTCAAATAAAATTTTTATAATATTATGTGTCTTTAACATTAACTGGAATGATCTTCATTGTATCATTTCCAAAAATATCAATAACTTTTATAGCGACTTTTGTTTTATCTTTAGAAAGTTTATGTAGTGGTGATTTTAGTTCTATATCCTTATTATTCTTTGTTCTAAATGATTGCCATTCATTCTCAAATATATAATCTCCTGTCCAAAATCTTTTAAAATCATCACCATTCTTCAAAGTGACTATCTCTTTTTTACTCTCAAAATCAAAGTCAATTGACCAATAATCTATCCAGTCACTCCAGTTTTTAGTTAAAATCTCTTTTGTTATATTTTCTGTTTTACTTTTGTTAATCTTAACTATATTTCCATTTTCAACTATAATTTTACTTGAACCTTTTTTCAGAGATTTAACAACATTATCACTATTATCTTGATTATAAAACACTGAAAAATCAGTTAATTCAATGGAAACTTTACCATTTTCAATGTATGGCTTAACTTCAATATATGCAACATCATTAAATTGTACTTGATTTCTTTCAACTGCTCTTTTGTCAAACACATCTCTTGGAATATATTTTAATGATAAATCAACACCCTTACTTTTTGCATGCTCTTGAATATTTGGAAATAAACCCATTTCAAACTCAAAACCAAGAATATCAACTTTTGTAATCTTTTTTTCAATACATTCCTTAATAATTTCTTCAACATATAATCGAGATACTGGTAAATTAACAGGACCAATAGCAACGAACCTACCACTCTTTTTACCATTGAATGTTCTAAAAGAATCTATTCTTTCAGATTTATATGCTTTTAATATTAATTCTATAAATTCTTCTTCTTTTTCAGCAAGCTGTTTTTCTTGTTCTTTTCTATGTAAGTTAGGATTAACACCTATGTAATGTTGCCGTTCATATTTTCCTAAATTCAGTATCTCAAATGAGCGATAATTCTTTCCAGCTTGTTTAAGATTCCTTTGAACATCAATCATCCTTTTACGAGTAGTGTGAATACTGAATTTACCTAAGTCACTTCCAATCCATTTACGACCCAGCTTCTCAGCAACTGCAAGAGTGGTTCCAGAACCACAAAAAAAGTCTGCAACTATATCTACCTCATTCGAAGAGGCTTTAATTACCCTTTCCAATAATTTCTCAGGTTTTTGAGTGGGATAACCTAATAATTCTGAACGAACCCTATCAGCAGTATATATATCGACCCACCAGTCCTCAATGGGTTTACCTCTATTTATAAGTTTTTTTGTATCTTCAGGATTAGCTTCTTTTGTTGAACCATGAGAAATTTTTTTTGTAACATGAAGTCCGTCCTTATGTTGTATATACTGAGGATGAAAGATAAGATTATTTGTTTTACTGTATCTATAAATTGTATCATGCTTTCTAGTGAAATTTTTTGGAGATGGTGTAGGTCCCGAATATGCCCATATAATTTCATTTCTAAAATTTTCTTTGCCAAATATTTCATCTAAGATTAATCTCATATAGCTATTTACTCTCCAATCACAATGAACATAAATACTTCCATCATCTGCAAGTAAATCTCTCATCAACTGAAGTCTCTCATAAATCATTGCAATGAAACTATCAGCTCCTTTACCCCAAGTGTCCCTGTAAGCTATTTCCTCCAAAACATTGGCTCTCTTTGTAAATTTATCATTATTTTCTCCAATTTTAATATCCATTGAAAAATCAGCACCAACATCAAAAGGAGGATCAATATAAATTAATTTAATTCCTCCATGTTCCTCAATTTCCTTTCGCAACTGACCATTCTTTAAACCACTAAGAATTAATTTATTATCTCCCCAAATTAACTTATTAGTCCAACCTTCTAACTGTCTTCCTCTTGTATCAGTTGAAAAAAGAGTGGCTTGATGATCATTTGTCCCAATTTCTTTTCTTGGCTCATCAACTTGTTCAATCACCTGAAAAGGTAAAACTACATTAGTAACTTCATTAGTTTTCCCATTCCAAACCAATTCAACCTCTTTTTTATCTTCAAATAATAAAAACCTGTATTTTTCAGGCAAATCTTTTCCTTCCAATAAGTAATTATTGATATCTCTAATTTCATGTTCTGAAAGTTGCAAAAAACCACCTTAATGTATTTTTATATTATAGTCTTAACTTAGTAAAAAATTATGATAATTTTTAGTATGGATTAATATCATTGAGTAAATTATAATAATAAATGATATAAAAATTATATATAATATAATTTATTATCAGTGAAGTTATATGAAAGAAACATTTTAAAATGGATATTATACAAACAGTTATGTGATTTAAATGTTGTGGGTTAATAGTACAGATTTAAAAAATTGGGCTGATAGTCGTGATTGCCAAGACCAACTTCCTCGTTTAATATATGAACTCATCATGGCAACAACTTCAGATATTTCTAAAATTCGTTTTCCATCTGGAGATAGTATTTCTACTCCTGGCTATGATGGAATTCTTGAGGTTTCTGAAGGTAACATATATATTCCAAAAGGAAAATCTGTATGGGAGATGGGATGTAACAAAGATGTGAAAAAAAAGGCAAATGATGATTATAATAAACGAAAAAAAGATTGTTTATCTGAAAACCATTCTGAAATTACTTATGTATTCGTTTCTCCAAGACCATGGACTAAAAATGAAAAATGGTGCGAAGAAAAGAAAAAAGAAGGATTTTGGAAAGATGTTAAAGGGTATAATGCTGTGGATTTAGAAGGATGGATTAAACAAGCTCCAGCAGTAGGTATATGCTTAGGTCAGCATTTAGGAAAATATCCGAAGGGAGTTAAATCACTTAATGACTGGTGGAACGAATGGATTACAAGTACAAATCCAAAAATTACAAAAGAACTCGTTTTAGCAGGGAGAAAAAATCAATTAAAGGACATTAAAGAGAAATTGAAGTCACAACATTCTGAAATTAGTGTTCAAGCAAACACAATCGATGAATCAATAGCATTCTTAGTTGCTACAATAAAGTCATTACCTGATGATGAACAATATTTTTATCTATCAAAAAGTATAGTTATTAATGATTCTAAAGCTCTTGAACATATTTCTGTAACTTCAAAAAAAAATAAATTGCTTTTTATTCCTAAATTTAAGGAAATTGAAAATATAACATTGGCTAAAGAAGAAGGACATCAGGTTTATATTCCAATAAGTCCAGATAATACCGTTTCTGATCCAGATATTATTCTTCCTCGTCTTGGAAGAGATGCATTTATTTCTGCACTTGAAGATATGGGATTATCAAACGAAGTTTCGGGAAATTATTCTAAGGTCACTGGTAGAAGTCTATCAGTTTTAAGAAGACATTTGATGAAACATTCAAATCAACCTGAATGGGCTAAAAACGAATCTGTTAGAGACATTATACCTGCATTTCTATTTGGATCCTGGTATGAATCAAATAATATGGATAAAGAAGTTATTAGTCAGCTAACTATGGATTCTTATGATTCTTTTTCTAATAAATTATATTTAATGAAAAACCAGGAAGACTCACCCATATTAAAAATTGGAGATTTTTGGCATATAGTTTCGCCTATGGATGTTTTTTTTGCGATAGCTCCATGTATAACTTCATCAGATTTAGAAAAATTTAAGAACATTATTTTAAAAGTTTTCAAAACACCCCATACATATGTTTTAAAATCTAAAAATTGGGTAGATGTTATTCTCCATGAAAACATTCCAAATTATTCTCATCAATTAAAAAGAGGAATTCTTCAATCTCTTATTCTCATTGCAGTTTTTGGGGATGGTGCTAATATGTATACCACTACTTCAAATCAAAATTGGGTGGATAGCATAATAAAAGAATTATTAAATAATGCAGAATGTAATCTTTGGATGTCTCTTGCTGCTTTTTTACCTCTTATTGCTGAAGTTTCCCCTGATTCATTTGAATATGCGGTAAAATTCTCTTTATCGAATAGAAAAAAACCGATTATGTGTTTGTTTGAAGAAGTGCAAGGCATTATTGGACCATCATCTCAACATTCATATTTACTTTGGGCTTTAGAAAGTTTGTCTTGGAGTGATAAACTATTACCTAAAATCACATTAATTTTGGGGGAATTGGCAAAACATGACCCTAACCCAGAAAGTAGATTGATTAATAGACCAAAAAATAGTTTGCGAAACATTTATCTACCATGGAATCCTCAAACATACGCATCTTTAGAAGATCGTTTAAAAATTCTGGATCTACTGATAGATAATTATCCTAATGTTGCATTTAATCTCTTAATAGAACTAATAGATCAGGATGTTCTTACTCCTAGTTATAAGACAGTTTGGAGACAATTTTCAGAAAAACAAAAAAGTAATATCACTATAAAAGAATATCAAACTTTCATTGAAGAAATAATTAATAAACTACTTTTAATTATTGATTCTAATGGTCAAAAGTGGGTCAAAATATTGGATAAATTTGAATATCTACCAACAAATCAGAGGGATAAAATCAGTGAAAATCTTTCTTCTAATGTAGCCAATATTTCACTTAACCGTTGCGAACTATGGAATAAATTACGACAAATAATTTCCAAACATCGTTCTCATCCTGATGCAAAATGGTCTCTACCAAAAAAAGAATTAGAAAATCTTGAAAAAATTTATTTATCTTTAGAACCAGAGGATATATTAGATAAATCCTACTGGCTTTTTGATCAGAGACCAGATTTATTGGAAGGAGTAAAAATAGAATATTATGATGATGACCATTTTAATAAACTTAGATCAGATGTAATTAATAAAATCAGAGAACAATATGGTTTTAAAGGAATAATAAAACTATCAAAGAAGATTAAATGTCCTTATTGTTTAGGTATTGCATTGGTTGAAGGAAATACAAATTCAGAAGAAGAAAATATAATGTATTCATTGCTTGAAGGAAATGATGAACAAGAAATGGCATTTGTGAAAAGTTATATTTCTTACAAATCTTTTCATGATAATATATGGGCTAAAAATCTTATTGGTAAATTTATGACCGAAAATTGGTCAGACATAAAAATTGTTAATTCTTTTATTACTTTTCCCTCAAGAATGTATGTTTGGAAACTTTTGAAATATTTTAATAAGACAATACAAAATTCATATTGGAAAAATTGTATTTTTAGAGGTATAACTGGAGAATCTGAAGATAAAATTTATTTCATAGAACAAATGATTCAAGTGAAAAGATATTTTAAAGCTCTTGAAATAGCTTCTTTATTTGTTGAAGAAATGCCTCCTGAGTTAATTGCAAGGGTACTTAAAAAAACAGCCACTGATAAAAGTGAAGATAAACATCAAATTCAATATTATGATATTGACAGATTATTTGAAAAATTATATGAATCAGAATATTCAAAGAAGAAAATATCTGAACTAGAGTTATTGTATATAAGTGTTCTTTGTGATGTTACTAATAAAATGTGTCCTAAAATTTTATTTGATGAATTAAATAATAATCCTAAGTTTTTTTCAGAGATTATAGGATATGCTTACCCAATAGAAAATGAACATCAAAATAAAATAGAAAGTGAGATGGGCTATGAACAATTGAAACAAATAGCGATTAATGCATATAAATTACTCCACAGTTGGAATATTATTCCTGGAACTGAAACTGATGGTAAAATTAATTATGAAAAATTAAAGTTTTGGGTTGATGATGCAAGAAAATTATGTGAAGAGTCTGATAGAATAGAACATTGTGATGATCAAATTGGAGAGTTATTATCACATACAGAGCCAGAAAATGATATGTGGCCTCCTGAACCTGTATGTAAAATAATTGAGAGTATAAAAAGTGAGAAAGCATCTATGGGTTTTAGAATAGGCACTATAAATAAAAGAGGAGTTTTCACAAAGTCATTTAATGAAGGAGGAAAACAAGAATGGGAGTTAGCTGATAAATTTAAAGGATATGTAAAGAAAATAAATACACAATTCCCAAAGATGGCTTCTTTGTTGGATGATATTGCAAAACACTATGAAAATCTTGCAAAAGAAGAAGATGAACGAGCAGAAATACAGGAGTTAGATTATTAAATCCTATTATCTTAGAAAATATAATATTATAAACAATAATATGAATAAAAGCAATATTATTAAATAAATAGAAAAATAACTAAAAGGTGGCAATAATGGAAGATATTATGAATAGCTTGTCCTTAGGTTTATCTGAATTTGATAACATAGTTAAAGAGAATAAGATTTATGTTGATAAAACAAGATTTATAAAGAAGATGATGGCTCAAGGAAGGAAATATTATTTTCTCTCTCGACCAAGAAGATTCGGGAAAACACTGCTTGTCTCAACATTGGAGAGTTTTTTTCAGGGAAAAAAAGAACTATTTAAAGATACCTACATCTATGATAATTGGGATGATTGGAGTGAATATCCTATTATAAGAATATCTATGAGTAATATACTTAACACAACTCCACAAAAGTTAGAAAATGGAATATTAAGTAAACTTGACTTCATAGCATCTATACACGATATTGAGTTAGATAAAACAGATGACTATGTTTCAAAGTTCTCAAAACTAATTTATAAAATACATAAAAATAATGAAGAAAAAGAGGTTATTGTTCTAATTGATGAGTATGATTCACCAATAGTAGATAACCTAAGCAATACATCTTTAGCAGATGAAAACAGGAGAATACTACAGAACTTCTACAATGTTTTAAAGAATTCAGAAGAATACATTAAGTTTGTCTTCATCACAGGAATCAGCAAATTCACAAAAACATCAATATTCTCCAAATTCAACAACCTAACAGAACTAACCTTAGATAAGGACTACTCCACAATCTGCGGAATAACACATAAAGAACTGAAAAAATATTATAGTGATCATATACAAATCTTAGCAGACGAAAATAATTATGGTTTTAATGAAGCTTTAGAGAGGATTGATTATTTCTACGATGGTTACAGTTGGGA